>NZ_JBVIIM010000005.1:0-40512 GCF_055569765.1 Streptomyces sp. NPDC031365
CCCCTCCCCCCCCCCCCCGCCCCCCCCCCCCGCCTCTCCCCCCCCCCCCTCCCCCCCCCCCCCCCCCCCCCCCCCCCCCCCCCCCCCCCCCCCGGTGCGGCCGGCTGAGACGGGCTCTCCTTCATGACCGGAGCAGCCGCCGTGGACGATGCCGTCGAGATCCGTTCCGTGTTCCGCGGACCCGCCGGGCACGAACGCGCCGCCGAGTGGTTCCGCTCACCGGGGAGCGGCTGAGCGCGGTTCTGTTCGGTGAGCGTCCCGCCCCTTCCGCGGTCATCGCCGAGGGCCACGGCACGGGCGGGTTCGCGGGGGTTCGCCGTGTGGCTCCCGCGCCTCTCCCCCGGACCGGTGCCTCTGGGAGGCGTCTGGAGGATCTCCGCGTACGCCCGCACACCCGGGGCGAAGGACAGGGCAGGGCGATGCCGGACGCTCTCGCGCGAGGCCGCCGGCAGACGGTTTCGCGCGCTTCGAGCGGGTGATGCCGGCCCGGAACGAGCCTTCGGCCTCGTGTGACGAGTCGCTCGGGCCGGAGCTCCTGGACGTGCGGACGGTGCGCCGCCCGGCCGGTGGCCCGTCCGACGAACTCGTCGCGCGGGCACCGGTACCAGGGGACCGGGCGCGGTGACGCCCGGCGGACGTGCGCGGGTGCGAGAGTGGGTCCCCATGAGGGGTCTTGTGGCGGCGGGCGCGCGGAAACCGGGCACCGGCTCCGGTGGGCCGCCCTCCGCCCCGGAGGGCTCGGGCGGCCGGCGGTGGCCGGTGCTCGTCGTGGTGGTACTGCTTCTCGGACAGATGGCCGTGGCGATGGTGACCGCCGCCGTGCGGCAGACGCCGACGATCGACGAGCCCGTGTACGCGGGTACGGCCGCCGTGTACCTGGAGGAGCGCAGTCTGCGGTTCAACCCCGAGCATCCGCCGCTCGGGAAGCTGCTGATCGCCGCCGGGGTGGCGGTCGCCGATCCGCACCTCGCACCGGGATTCAGCGGCGACCAGAGCGAGTTGGGTCGGCGGCTGCTGTACGAGTCGGGCAACGACCCGTGGCGGGTCATGTTCTGGGCGCGCCTGCCGGTGATCGTCCTGACGCTGCTCTTCGGGCTGGTCGTGTTCGCCTTCGCCAGTGAAGCGGCCGGTACGGCGGGCGGATCGGCGGCGCTCGCCCTGTACTGCCTCTCCCCCGACGTGATCGCGCACGGCTCACTGGCCACCCTCGACGTGCCGGCCGCCGGGTTCATGCTCACCTCGGTGTGGCTGCTGTGGCGGGCGCGCCGGCATCCGCGGCTCCATCTGCCGCTGGCCGGCGCGGCGTTCGGGGCGGCCCTGGCCACCAAAATGAGCGTGCTGCCCGCGTTGCCGTTGCTGGTGGTGACGGCCGCCGTGTCGGTGTGGTGCGCGACCGCGGGCGACCGGCGGCGCAGGCTGCTGCGGGCGGCCCGGGGCGCCGCGGCGTTCACGCTGTTCGCGGTCGCCGTCGTCTGGGCCGCGTATCTGGTCGTCGATCCCCGGTTGCGGTGGAGCCCGCAGCAGATGCCCGTGCTGCGGGGCATGCGGGGGCTGTTGGTGGATCTGCTGCCGTTCCCCGAACCGTACCGGGACGGCATGCGCGTCCAGTTCAACCTCGAGACCTGGCCGTGGGAGGGTTTTCTGTTCGGTCGGGTGTACTCCGGCTCGCTCTGGTACTACTTGCCCGCCGCACTGCTGGTGAAGACCCCCCTGGGCATGCTCGTACTGTGGGCGGCCGGCGCCGTCGCGGTGGTGGCGGTGCGGCGGCTGCGGCCCGTGGCGCCGTATCTGCTGCCGGTCCCCGCGGTCCTGCTGGCCGCCGCCATGTACGGATCACGGGACCTCGGTACCCGGTACGCCGTGTTCCTGCCGATGTTCCTGGCCGTGGCGGCGGGCTGTGTACTCGTGGTCCGCCGGCGGTGGGTGCCGGTGGTGACGGCCCTGCTGGTGGCGTTGGTCGCGATGAGCTCTCTGCGCACCTTTCCCCACTATCTGCCGTACTCCAACGAGGCGTTCGGCGGCCCGTCGAAGACCCGGCTGCGGCTGCACGACTCCAACGTGGACTGGGGACAGGATCTCGGCCGGCTCGCCGACCGGCTGCGCGAGCGGTACCGGGGGGAGCGGATCTGGCTGGTGTACAAGGGCGGTGGGGTGCCCTCGTACTACGGCATCGACGCGGACGATCCGCGCCGGGTGCCGTCCGAGGAGGTGCGCGGGCTGCTGGTGGTGTCGGACTCCGCGGCAGCCAAGGCGACGGGCCGGCTGGCCGAGCTCATCGGGAGCAGCCGCGCGGTCGACGACGTCGGTCACTCGATCACGGTGTACCGGCGGTGACGGGCCGTCATTCCCGGCCCGGCGCCGCCGCCCGCTGGAAGCCGTCCGCGCTCACGTGCGGCATCACGCTGCTCGCTACGCGGTAGCGGCCGCCCGGCACCTCGGTGGACCGGCGGACGTGCACCGCGAGCGGGCCCGCCCACTCGTAGCCGTGACGCGCGGCGTGCCGGGCCAGCCGGTCGGTGAGCACCTGCCCCACGCGGCTGCCCCGGCGCGTCAGTTCCTCGTGCACCGGGCCCGCCAGTTGCACGTCGTAGGCGTTGGGCACCAGCACCCGGCCCGCCCCGCACACCACGGCGTTGCTGTCGCACTCGCGCCGCAGGGCGTCGACGAGTTCGACCGGGTCCCGGCCGAACATCCGCGCCCACAGCGCCTCCCATCGCTTTTCCATTGCCTCTTCCAGCGCGCTCAGGGCGCTCATGGTTTCTCCTGCCGAAACTCGGGTCACGTCGGGGACGGGTGGGTGCTGCGGGCAGTGCCGTGCGGATCAGACCGCGGGCCGGGCGCGGCGCCCCGTCAGGAGGCCGTTCCCACGGCGTGATCCGCACGGCACTCCTAGCGCTCGTCGTAGTCGTCGGGCCGGATCTCGGCCTCCTCCAGCGCCTCGCGCATCGTGCGGCCGGTGCCGCCCTGCGCCCGCGCCTCGTTCCCCTCCCGCTGCTCGATGGTGTCGTCGGTGTCCCGGGTCTTCGGCCGGTTCTCCTCGGGGACGGTCATGTCCGGTGGCTCCTCGTGTTTCCTGGGTTCGCCTGTTTCGCTGTGTCGGCGGGTTCCCTGGGAGGGCGTGGATATCCCCCGGGAGACGGGCCGGTGTGCTCCGGCAGGCAGCCGGGGGCCCCGGGGCGTGGGCTATGTTGAACCCTCGTGGGAGACGAAGGAGGCGCACCGGTGCCATCGCCGCAGCAGGCACGCGCACAGGCATCCGCGATCACCTCCGGGAAGGCGGGTCCGGACACGGAGATGTCCCCGACGGCCCAGCTGCGCACGCTGTTCGACCGGCCCCGGCTCTCCCCCGGCCAGCGGCGTATCGCCCAGTACCTGATCGAGCACATCACCGAGGCGGCGTTCCTGTCGATCACGGATCTCGCGGACCGGGTCGGGGTGAGCCAGCCCTCGGTGACCCGATTCGCCTCGGCGGTCGGCTTCAGCGGCTATCCCGCTCTGCGGGAGAAGCTCCAGTCGATCACTCTCGGCGCCCGGGCCGGCGGCCCCGCCGAGGAGGCCCGGGGGAACGAGCTCCAGGCGGCGGTCGACGCGGAGCTCGAAAACCTGGAGAACCTGCGGCGGGACCTCGCCGACGCCGACCGGGTCATCGAGGTGGGCCGCCGGCTGTCCGCGTCCACGCCGCTCACCGTGCTCGGTCTGCGCATCTCCGTCTCCCTGGCCGAGTACTTCGCCTACGCCGCCCGGCGTATCCACCCGGACGTCCGGCTGGTGACGCGCGGCGGCAGCGTCGCCTACGACGCGCTGCTGCAGTCGCGGGAGGCGGGCGGCACCTGGGTGCTGGCGTTCTCCATGCCGCGGCATGCCCAGGAGACCCTGACCGCGGTACGGGTGGCGCGCAGCGCCGGGCTGAAGGTCGCGCTGATCACCGATCTGGCGCTGGGTCCGGTCGTCGACGAGGCCGATGTCACCTTCGCCAGCGGGACCGGTTCGCGGCTGGTGTTCGACTCCTACGCCGCTCCGGGCGTGATGTGCGCGGCGCTGCTCCAGGCCATGACGGACGCGGACCCGGAGCGGACTCAGGCGCGGCTCGACGAGTACGAGCACGTCGCCGACGAGCACCACTTCTTCCTCCGGGACTGACCCGGCCCGCACGCCGCGCGGGCGGGACGGTCCGCTTCGAGCAGGCATGAATGTTTTCATACGTCTTGAAAACCAGATGGCATATATAAATACTGCTCACGGATCGCGCCCCGGTGGGCTCCGGACCGCGCTCCAGCACCCCCGTCCCCACCCGCACCGCCCGGAAAGCCGACGGTCCGCCCATGCGCCGCACGCACCACTCGCCGCGGATGACACCGTTCCCGACCGGGCACCTGCGCGAACACCCGAAGCCGCCGGCTCCTACCCACTCCGGCGGCCAGCGTGTTCGGCCGGGCATCCCCTGCCCGGCCACTCGTGGCGGCCCCGGTCATCCCCTGGGCCGGGGCCGCCCCACCTCGTCGTCCACGGCGGCGACACCGCACACCCGGAAGCGATGATCATGCCCCTGACGTCCACGCGTCTCAGTCCCGACTGGCCCTGCCAGGTCAAGACCCCCGGCAGCTACGACTGGGAACGCTCGGCGGCCAAGTGGCTGCGCGAGCTGGTGCCTGCGCGCTACGCGAGCTACCCGGCATTCATCCGGCACCCCGTTCTGCTCGGCCGGCATGCCCAGATCCAGGTCGAGCACGAGATCCGGGTGGCCCGCACCGCCCTGCAGACCGCCCGGTGCGATCTGCCCCGGGCGGGACTCCACGAAGGAGTCATCGAGCACACCATCAAGCTCTACGCGGCCGAGATCATGCAGCTGCAGCACATCGCCCGCAGCGTCCGCGCGGTCACCCAGGCCCTGGCCGGCAGCGGCCGCTGACCGCGCCGGGCCCCGGGCGGCCGGTACCCCGGCCGGTGGTCCGATTCGAAGGGAACAAGCCGGTCAACGAACCGGGGGCGGTGTGCGATGCTCCTCGCGTGAAGAGCGAGCCCGTTGTCCCGGTGGAGGCCGGTTCCGCACCGGACCTGGTGAAACTGGCCAGGGTCGTTGCCCAGCAGCGCGCCGAACTGGACCGGCTGCGCGGGCGCGCCGCGACGTCGTCCGTCGTGGAGCGGGCCAAGGGTGTCGTGATCGCGCTGACCGGCTGCTCCGCGGACGCCGCGGGGGAGGCCCTGCTCCAGCGGGCCGAGGCGGCCCACCGCACCCTGCTCGAGGAGTGCTGGATCACCCTGGGCGAACTGGCGCCGGCCCGGCCGGGCGACGACGCCTCCCCGACGCGGCCCGGGTACGACACGGACAACGCGACGGCCGGCCTCCCCGAGACCGGCCTGCCCGCGGCCCCTTCGGCCCCCGACGACGTCGCCGGCGCGTCCGCCTCCCCGCCACAGCGGGCCTCCGACGCCGTCCAGGCGCTGTTTGCGGCCCTGCCGGTCACGGCGATGCTGCTGACCCCGCTGCACGGCCCCTCCGGCGGCACCGAGGACTTCCGGGTCGACGCCGCGACGGCGCAGGCGGCCGACCTCCTGGGCGTCGCCGGCGGCAACCCGGCCGGGCGGCGGCTGCTCGACGTCTGGCCGGGCCTGACGGACGCACCGGTGTGGCAGGGCTGCCTGGACACCCTGGCCACCGGGGGCACGTACGAGAGCGAGCCGTTCGCCCATGAGGAGACGGTGGACGGCGTCGCGGAACGGGCCGCCTACTCCGTACGGGTGACGCGGCTGGAGGACGCGCTGGTCCTCACCTGGGTCCGGCACGCCTCCTCCGACCGGCAGGAACAGCGGCTCGCCGAACTCCAGCGGCTGGGCGACCTCGGCTGGACGAACTGGAACCTGACCACGGGCGAGGCGTCCTGGTCCACGCAGGTCTTCGCGATCCTCGACCGGGACCCGGCGGACGGTCCGGTCCCGCTCGCCGACCTCTCCGGGCTCGCCATCTCCGAGGACCGGTCCGCGCTGCACCGTGCCGTCGGTGCCCTGGTCCGCGAGGGGCGGTCGTTCGACGTCCCGTTCCGGGTCCGCGGCACGCGCGGCGTCCGGCATCTGCGTCTCGTCGTCGAGGTGGTGGCCGACCCACGGGGCATGCCCGTCGAGGTGCACGGCATCATGCAGGACCTGACCGCGCGGCGGCGGGCCGAGCTCGCCCTGGTGGAGAGCGAGCGGGCGATCCTCACCCAGAACGACGTGCTGCAGTCCGAGCGGACCCTGGTCGCCCGGCTGCAGAACGCCCTGCTCCCCCTGCCGGAGCGGGCGGTGAACCTCGCCGGGCTGCGCGTCGAGGTGGCCTACCTCCCCGCCCAGGCGGGGATCCACGTAGGCGGCGACTGGTTCAGTGCCATCGAACTGCCCAACGGTGACGCCCTGTTCGTCGTCGGCGATGTCGCCGGGCACGGGGTGGACGCCGTGGCCACCATGGCGCAGCTGCGCTTCACCGCGAAGGGCATGGTCGTCACCGGCTCCTCGCTGACCGGTGCGCTCTCCCGGCTCAACACGCTGCTGCTGCACTCCCGGGACACCCACGGCACCGCCACCATGGTCCTGGCCCGCTACCAGCCCCGGGACCGGCGGCTGTTCTGGGCCCAGGCGGGGCACACCCCGCCCCTGCTGCTGCGCGACGGTCAGGCCACCTATCTGAGCCGGCCCCCCGGCATGCTCCTCGGCGCGACCCCCGCACCGCACTTCGAGGAGGCCGAGTGCCGGCTCGGACCGGGCGACCGGGTGCTGCTGTACACGGACGGGCTGGTGGAGCGCCCCCCGGAGATCATCGACGTGGGCCTCAGCCGGCTCGCCGAGGCTGTCGAGGCCCGTCCGGGCGATGAATCCGGGTCCCTGAGAGCGCTGCTGGAGGCGATGGTGGAGGACGAACGCCGCGATGACGTGTGCGTGCTGGACGTCCGCGTGCCGCAGGAGCGGTAGCCGCCGCCCCACCGCCGGGGCGGGCAGCGCGGCGCCGTCGGTGGGGCGGTGTCGCCGCGCTCGGCGAAGGGCGCGGCGAGGAAGCCGGGACTCCCCCGCCGCCGGAACCGCCTCCCCTGGAGCGGGGCGCCGGGCCGGAGGGGCGGCATCCGCCACCCGGGGTCAGTTTCCCGCGTCACCACCGGTGCGGGACTCCAGGACGAGACGGGTGTCATCGCCGTATACGCCGGTCTCGTCGCCCTGGATGCCGTACCAGAGCTGGAAGCGGGCGACGGCGGCCGCGAGGGTGGCGTCGTAACGGCCGTCGGTGCTGCCCTCCCGGTAGACGTCCGGGACGCGCAGCAGACGCCGCTGGAGTTCGCTCACCTCGGGACCCGAGTCGCCCTCACCGAGAAAGCCCCGGTCGGCGGCAGGGGGTGGCGCCGGAGGTGCGGTGGTGGACGGTCCGGGCGCGGATGGCGCCGCGCGGTCGCCGGTGTCCGGATCGGTGAGCAGGAACGCGCCGCCGAAGCCGAGCAGCGCGGCGGCGGCCACGACGAGCACCGGCGCGGTACGGTGCGTCACGGAGAGGCGCCGGGCCCCCGGCGGCCGGTCGGCGGGGACGGGCGGGAGCTCCTGCGTCCTGTCCTGTGAGCCGTCCGGCGGCCGGGGCGGCGGCACCGGCTCGTAGCCGCCCTGGTCCCCCTCCTCGAACTCCCGGAACAGCTCCGCGAGCGCGTCGGTGCGGCGCGGGCGCAGGACGCGGATGGGTTCGAGGGGTGGCCCTTCGTGCGGCCGCCCGGGCCCGGACGGTGTCGTCACGTTGCTCTCCTTCCGTCCGCTGCGCGGGAGTTGAGCCGCCTACGGGAAGGGATACGCGGCGAAGGCCCCGTCGGTTCAGCCGCCCGTCCCGGGGGTGTCGCGGAGGAATGCGCGCAGAGACGTCACCATCGCGGACACGAACGTCTCCCGGCCCGCGTCGTCGAGGGCGTCGAGGGACAGGTACGGGTTGAGGTCCTCCAGTTCGACCAACAGCAGTTCGCCGCCCGGCGCGCGGCAGGCGTCGACGCGCTGGATACCGTGGTCGAGGGTGTTCCACTCGATGAAGCGCCGGGCGAAGTCCAGGTCGTCCGGGGTGGGTTCGTAGCGCTCCAGCTGCCAGCGCCGCTCCGGGTCGGGGGTGTGGAGGGCGTACTGGAAGGAGTGGTCGACGTAAGTGAAGGAGACCTCGTAGGCGAAGTCGATGTACGGCTGCACCAGGACCTCACCGTCGACGAGGCCGCACACCTCGTCCGGGGCGACGACTCGCAGTCCTATGGAGTCGGCGCCGATCCTGGGCTTGACCACGTACCGGTCCGCGTGGGGCAGCCGGTGCAGGTCCTCGGGCCGGTCGGCGGTGGGGATCACCGGCCGGCCGGCCGCGGTCAGGTCGAGCAGGTACTGCTTGCCCGCCATGTCGCCCCGGCCGGTGAGCGGGTTGTAGACCGGAAGACCGGTCGCGAGAGCGTGCTCGCGGAAGGCGTGGTACGCGTCCTGGTACCCCAGCACCGGGCCGCTGTTGCGGACCAGCACGGCGTCGAAGCCGTCCATGAGGGCGACGGCGTCCCGCGGATGGCACAGGGCGACGTCGGCATGCTCGCGCAGCCGCGAGGTCAGGAAGATGTCCTCGTCGCAGTAGCGGCGCCCGCGGGCCGGGTAGGCCAGGTCGGTGACACAGAGGAGGCGGGGACGGGCGGGCGGCATACGGGCTCCTCGGGGCGACGGTGACTCGATCATAGGGACGACCTGCGCGGGAGCCTGATGGCGGTACTGAGTTCCGTGCCGGCGTGCACCGAGTGCCATCCCAGCTCTCCCGGTGCTACGTTCCGTTCATGAGCTCCAGCGGTGCGGCTCCCGGCCGCGGTGAGAAGGCCGGGAAACCGGCGATGCGGGACGCCCTGGTGGCGGCGGCCTTCCGGCTGTTCCTGGAGCGGGGCTACGAACAGACCACGGTGGACGACATCGTGGCGCTCGCCGGGGTGGGGCGGCGGTCCTTCTTCCGCTACTTCCCGTCCAAGGAGGACGTGGTCTTCCCCGATCACGAGCGGTGCCTGGCCGACATGACGGCGTTCCTGGCGGCGGGCGCCGACGACGAACCGGTGCGCAGGGTCTGTGACGCGGCCCGGCTGGTGCTGGTGATGTACGCCGAGAACCCGGCATTCTCCGTGCAGCGCTACCGCCTCACCCAGCAGGTGCCGGGGCTGAGGACGTACGAGCTGTCCGTGGTCCGGCACTACGAGCGGGCCCTGGCCGGGTATCTTCGGACCCGGTTCACCGGCCTGCGGGACGGCCTCCTGCGGGCCGACGTGATCGCGGCGGCCGTGGTCGCGGCGCACAACAACGCGCTGCGTTCCTGGCTGCGTTCGAACGGCGAGGGGGACGCGGAGGCCGCGGTGGACCACGCGCTGGGACATGTGCGGGCGGCGTTCGGCGCCGAGCCGGTGCCCACCGTGACCAGGGGCGCCGAGGACGTGGTGGTGGTCGTCGCGCGGCGCGGGGCACCGCTGTGGCGGGTGGTGCAGGAACTGGAGTTCGCGCTGGGACGCGGCTGACGTGGAGGGGCAGCTCCCCCACGATTGAGGGTACGGAGTGCCTTTACGCGTGGCACTCAGTGCCATACTCTGTGGCTGTGCACGGTGTCACGGCACACCGGGCAGCTGCGTGCCCGGGGCGACCGCGCACACCGGATTCCGGCCGAGCGCAGGGAGTTGACCAGCGTGTATCACCACTCAGGAAGCGTCGCTCAGCAGTCAGCCGGCTCCGCGACGGGCGTCCTCGAACCCCGGGGCGCCGACCGCGCGGAGGCCATGGTCTACCAGCGCTGCACCTGGTGCGGCACCGCCATGTACCACCGGCTGCTGTGCCCGGTCTGCCAGGGCAGCGAACTGCGCACGGAGCGCAGTGAGGGCGTCGGCACGGTCCGCCACTCCACGGTGCTGCATCGCAACACCCCCGCCGCCCGCAATGTGTCCCTGATCGAGATAGCCGAGGGATTCGTGGTGCGCGGCCGGGTCATGGGCCCGCCCCTCGGCATTCACAGCGGTGACCGGGTCCGGCTGTCGACGGCCCAGGACCCGGTGCGGGGCGAGCCGGTCTTCCAGATGGTCGACGAGCCGTTCCGGGCGTGGACCTGACGGGGCCCCGGGTGCGGCCGGTCCCTCGGCTCAGAGGGTGACGCGGATACCCACCGTGCCGTTCAGTCCCCTGCGGAGGCGGCTGCCCAGCAAGGTCAGCCGGCCCATGAGGCCGTACTTCCGGGCGATGAGCCGCCGGTAGCGTGCCGTGGTGGCCGGGTCGCAGATCTCCGCGGTGGCGGGAACCTGGTCACCGGTCGGTTTGCCACGCACGTCGCACGGGCCGACGAGGACCTCACCGCGGGCGCGGATCCGCTTCACCTTCCAGGACTCGGCGGCGGTCCACACCCCGAGCGCGTCACCGTCCGGCACCACCCACACCGGCGTGGCGACCGGTGTCCCGTTCTTTCGGTAGCTGGTGACCAACAGGTACTTCCCGGCGCCGAGCCGGTTCCGCGACGCGTCGTCCATGAGGGGAAGTCTAGGCGTCCGGGCGGCGGGCCACGAAGACGAGCTCCCGGCCCGGGCGGTCGGGAGCGTCCCGCACCTGCTCCACCGTGTAGCCCTGCCCGATGAGGTCCGCCTCGATCTCCTCCCTCCCGCGGAAACGCAGTGTCGATTCCGACGTCAGCACCGCTCCGTCCGCGGCGAACACATAGGTCGTACGGAACGTCACCAGCGGGCCGTCCACGCCGGTCACCTGGTGCCAGTTCCCGACCGCGCCGACGCCGGGTACGTCCGTCCTGCGGTACGACTCCTCCCGGGTCCACCCCTCCCATGCCCGCCGGGCCGGATCGCGGGTCTCGAACACCAGCCGGCCCCCGGGCCGCAGCGCCGCGTGGACGCCCTTCAGGGTGCCGTGCCAGGCGTCCGGACCGGCGATCGCCTGGGCGACGTTCGCCGTCATGGTCGCCAGATCCACGGCGAGCGGAGGCAGGGCCGTGGCGTCGCCCCCGATCCAGCGGACCCGGGCGGCGCCCGGCTTGTTCCGGGCCACGTCGAGGGACGCCGCGGCGGGTTCGACGCCGGCCACCTCGATCCCGCGGTCTGCCAGGAGCAGCGCGAACACTCCCGTCCCGCATCCGATGTCCAGTACCCGCCGCGCACCGAACTCCTCCGCCATGCGGAGATACGCGTCGAGATCATCACGATCCGGGTCGAGCGGGTCGTAGAGCGCCGCGAGCCGTGGATCGCCGAAGCACTCGTCAGCCATGCGCGCCGCCGGCCCGCTCCACGGCCGCCGCCATCCGCCGCACCGCCTCCCCGAGCACCTCGGGCGAGGCGGCGAGGTTCAGCCGGGCGTGGCCGCCACCGCCCGTGCCGAAGGGGAGGCCCGCGCTGAGGGCCACACGCCCGTGCTCGAGGAAGGACCGGGCCGGGTCGTCGCCGAGCCCGAGGGCGCGGCAGTCGAGCCAGGCCAGGTAGGTGGCGTCCCCCGGGCGGAACCGGATCGCCGGCAACCGCTCGGCCAGGAGTCCGGCCAGCAGCCGGCGGTTGGCGTCCAGTCCGTCGAGCAGGGCGTCCAGCCACGGGCCGCCGTCGCGCAGGGCCGCGGTGTGGGCGAGGATGCCGACGTGGCTCGGGCCGTGGCCGACCTCCTCGGGCATCCGCGCCAGGTCCTCGGCCGCGCCGGGCCCGGCGACGGCGAGGGCCGCCTTGAGGCCGGCCAGGTTCCACGCCTTGGACGCCGACATCAGTGACAGGCCGCGCTCGCCGCCCGGCACGCTCAGGTACGGCACGAAACGCGTGTCGCCCACGACCAGTGGCGCGTGGATCTCGTCGGCGACGACGCGCACGCCGTACCGCTCGGCGAGAGCGGCGACGGCGGTCAGCTCGTCGGCGGTGTGCACGGTGCCGGTCGGGTTGTGCGGGCTGCACAGCAGGTAGGCGGCCCGCCGCCCGCCTGCCGTCACCCGGCGGAAGGTGTCCTGAAGGGCACCGAGGTCGATTCGCGCGTCGACGCCCAGCGGGGCCTCGGCCACCTCACGGTCCAGGTGCCGGACGAAGTCGAAGAAGGGCGGATACACGGGCGGGTTCACCACGACCGGATCACCGTACCCGGTGACCAGTCTGAGCATCTCGACCACGCCCAGCATGACGTCGGGCACGATCGCCGTGCGCTCCACGGCGAGCCCGTCCCAGTCCCACCGCTTCTCCGCGAACGCGGACAGCGCCTCGGCGTAGGTGCTGCCGGCGGGATAGCCGGTGTCGCCGAGTTCCATGGCTTCGGTGACGGCGCGCACGACCGGTTCGGCCAGCGGTACGTCCATCTCGGCCACCCACAGGGGCAGCACGTCCCCGGGGTAGGTGCGCCACTTCATGCTGGTGCGGCGCCGCAGACGGTCGAGGGTGAGGGCGTGCAGGGGATTCGGCTCACCGGACGTCTCGTGCGGGATCCTGGTCATGGGCACACGATAGGCGGCTGTGGCGGGAGCGGACATCCACGACGATCCGCGGGTGCGGCTCGCGGCTCCCACACCGGGGATCGGGTCCGCACTGAACACCCTGGCTCCCGGAGCCGTATGGACGGAGGGCACTCGACTCAGGGGAGGCCCCGCGGTGTTCGCACCGTGCCACAGAGGTTCGGGAGCCATGCATGAGGCACGCACGACGACGGGTCGTCCGGCGAGTGACACGGCTGGCGGCCGTCGGCGGACTCCTCCTGGGGGCCACGATGGTCACCCGGGCCGTCGCCGGTGAACCCCAGGCGTCCGACGCGGTCCCGTTCTCCACCGCCGGTCGGACGTCGGCGGGCCCGGGCGCCGGCCTGGTGTCGCGGCTGGGCACGTCCCGTACGGCGGGCAGCTGGATCGGTGCCGACGGGAGAACGGTGGTCGCGGTCACCGACGAGGAGGCGGCGGCCGACGTGCGCGGGGCGGGCGCCGCGGCGAAGATGGTGCAGCACAGCATGGACGACCTCAAGTCCGCTGCCGAGACGCTGGGTTCGGCGCCGCGCGTACCGGGCACGGCCTGGTCCATGGACTACCGGTCCAACGAGGTGGTGGTCCGCGGCGACACCACGGTGTCCGCGGACGACTGGTCCGAGCTGACCGAAGTGGCCGACGGCATCGGCGGCTTCGTGCGCATGGAGCGGACCGAGGGCACCTTCACCACCCGTCTCAACGGGGCTCAGCCCATTCTGTCGACGGCCGGCCGCTGCTCGGCGGGCTTCAACGTCACCGACGGCGAACGGGACTTCATCCTCACGGCCGGGCACTGCGGGCCCGACGGGTCGGTGTGGTTCGCCGACAACCAGGGCAGGCAGGAGGTCGGCACCACGGTCGGCGGGAGCTTTCCCGGGGACGACTACTCGCTGATCGAGTACGCCGGCGGCCGGGCCGGCGAGGGCGCCGGTGTGGTGGCGGTCGGCGACGGCAAGGGCGTCCGGATCACGGGGGTGGCGGATCCGACGGTCGGGCAGCGGATCTTCCGCAGCGGCAGCACCAGCGGACTGCGCGACGGTGAGGTGACCGCGCTCAACGCGACGGTGAACTATCCCGAGGGCACGGTCAGCGGTCTCATCGAGTCCAACGTGTGCGCCGAATCCGGTGACAGCGGTGGCCCGATGTTCTCCGAGGGCATCGCGCTCGGCGTCACCTCGGGCGGCAGCGGTGACTGCCGCGCGGGCGGTACGACGTACTTCCAGCCGCTGACGAAGGCGCTGGCGCAGCTGGACGTACGGCTCGTCGTGGCGCCCGAGGCCGACGGCGGTGCGGCGGCGCCCTCCCCGGCACCGTCGGATGCCGGGGCGGTTCCGGACGCCGCGTCCCCGGGGTCGTCGACCCCGGTGCGGGGCATCGTCCCGGACCCGTCGACGCTGCTGTCGCGGCTGGCCGACCCGCAGAACGTCGGGCCGGGCCTACTGGTGATCGGGGGCAGTCTGGTCGCCCTGGTGGCCTCGCGTTGGATACGGGCGGAGCAGGACCGCAAGGCGTACCGGCGTCACTACTCGGCGACCTGGGGCTGAGCGGCCCGTGGGTGCGGGCCGGTCGGCCCGCGATGAGCAGCGGTCGCCACGGCGGCGGCCGGCAGTCCGGCCGCCTGCCGCCGGCAGGACGCCGCACAGCACGGACGGCGCGACGCCTGTGGCGGCGCTCACGGGCACGACCACGCTCATCGCGCCGTGACTGAGGCCACGGTCGAGGAAACGCATCGCGGTGGCGCTGCCCGCTCCGGACAGGGCGCCCCAGAGCAGTCGGAGGTGGTGACGGCGCCGGCGACCCAACTCCGTAGCAGAGGACCGAGGACAGTGCGAGAAAAGCACCCAAGCGCTCACGGGTGCCCGGGACGACGGGGTGGCGAGTCGGGAGCCGCCTACAAAGCGCTCAGGCGGCCCTGGCGGACTGCGGAAAAGCCGAGGCCCACTCCTGGACCAGGCGCTGGTACTCCGCGCGCTGTTCGACGCTCAGTGTCCCGCCCGACCGGAGCCACAGGGCCCGGATCTCCTCGTTGACCTCGGCAGCCGATCGCTCGGAGGAGGGTTCAACAGTGGTGGACATGCCGTGAAGCATACGGCGCCTGAGGTGAAGATGCCGTGAGTAATCACACGTATACCGGGCATTTCCGACAGTGTTGCTGATCACCTCCATCTGCCATGGAACGTGGGCGAGTTCACATCCCGGCCGCCCGGGAGACAGCGTCCGGACGGCCGGGAGGGATCAGGCCTGGGTCATGTGCGTGAGTTCATCGGCGACATGGGCCGCCCAGTTCTCGATCGCGGTGAAGTCACGGAAGTCCCCGCCCTGCCCCTTGCGCAGGATCATGCGTGCGACCCATCCCTTCGCGCCTTCCTCCAGGCATCCTCCGAAGGTGACGTGCTCCCTGGCGCCGAGTGCGGCCATGGCCTTCCGCACGCCGGGCACGGGCGGGATGTCCCGCTCCGCGGCCGAGGCGTCGAGCGGTCCACTGCTGAACAGCCACAGAGGACGTTCGGCCAGGGCGTCACGATGGCGGCGGAGGAACCGCCGGGCGTCCTTCTGCCAGTGTCCGGCGTACAGTCCGCCGCCGGCCACCACCGCGTCGTACTGCGCCAGACCGGTGACGGACTGGGCGGGTCGGGTCTCGGCCGTCACCCCGTTCGCGCGCAGGACGCCGGCGATGGTCTCGGCAACGCGGGCCGTCGAGCCGTTCGTGGTTCCGTAGGTGACCAACACAGTGGCGGTCATGGCGGCACCTCCTCTCACAGCCGGCGCAGCCAGTCGTCGGCCACGCCGTGCATCGCGTGCTCCCGGTGCTGCGGGCGCGCGTCGTCCAGCCGGTACGTGAGACGGTCGACCACGCCGACCACACCGGCGATCCGGGCGGTCATCGACCGGGCGATCTCCGTCTCGCTCCTGCGCTCCATGTGACCGGTCAGCGTGACGACGCCCTCGGCCACGGCTACGTCGATGCCCCGGGGCGCCAGCCACAGGGTGCGCCCCAGGACGTCCTCGATCACCTCGTCGCGGATCTCCGCGTCCGGCCTCAGGAAGACCTGGAGCACGTCGCGGCGGGTGACGATGCCGACCAGCCGGTCCTCCTCGTCGAGCACCGGCAGCCGGTCCACCCGGTGCCGGGACATGGTGCGGGCGGCCTCGACGAGGGTGTCGTCCGCGTGTGCGGTGACGGGCGGGTGGCTCATCAACCAGCCGGCCGCGCGGCCGCGCACCTTCGCCGCATGCCGGCGGGCGCGCCGCGTGAACCCTCGGAAGAAGGTGCGGCGACGGCGGGGTCCGCCCAGGGCGGGGGCGGCCGCCTGGCGTGCCATCAGGTCCGTTTCGGAGACGACACCGATGACCTTGTCGTCCTCGTCGACCACCGGAAGTCCGCTGATCCGGTGCTCCGCGAGCAGCCGCGCGACCTCCTTGAACGGCGTGCCGTACTCGGCGCGGACAACCTCGGTGGTCATCACGGAGCCGACCTTTCTGTGCTTCATGTCCGTTCCCTTCTCGGCGGAGCCGGCGTGCTGGGCGGAGCCGGCCTGCGACGGCTGCGGTCAGGCGTGGCTCTCCCCGTGGGGCACCACGACGACCGGGCAGGCGGAGTGGTGGAGCGCCGCGTGGGCGACCCGGCCGAGCTGGAGACCGAGGTGCCCCTCCCGGCGCCGTGCCCCGACGACCAGCAGGTCGGCCGCGTGCGAGGCGTCCACGAGCACCCGGCGGGCGTGGCCCTCGGCAGTGCGCCGTCGGACCTCCACGTCGTCCGGGACGTTCCGCAGTGCCGCCTCGAGTTCCTCGGCCGCCCGCTCCTCGTGCAGGTGAGCGGGCTCACCGGCCAGGAGAGGGTGGTCGGTGGTCTCGTGCGCGGGGCACCGCCAGGCCCGTACGGCCTCGAGGGGCACCTCACGTCGCCGCGCCTCCTCGGCGGCGAACCGCACCGCCGCCGACTCCGTCGCCGCGCCCGCGCCCACGCCCACGACGACCCGGCCGCGCACCGGTGGCATCGCCTGGTTGTCGTGGCTGCCGCGCAGCACGATCACCGGGCAGTCGGCCTGCGCGGCGACGGCCAGGCTGACCGAGCCGAGCAGCATCTCGGCGATACCGCTGCGGCCTCGGGTGCCCACCACCAGCGCGGAGGCCTTCCTCCCTTCGCGCACGAGGGCGTACTCCGGTTCCTCCGGCACCACTTCCTCGGACACCCGCAGGCCGGGGTGGCGCTCATGGGCCCGCCGGGCGGCAGCATCGACGACGTGCCGGGCCGACGGCAGCGCGGTGGGTCCGCCGATGTCCTGGGCGAGGGCGGCACCCTCGTACCGCTCCCACAAGGAGGCGTACACCACCCGCAGGGGCACGCCGCGCAGCACGGCCTCGTCGGCCGCCCAGTCGACGGCCCGCAGGCTCGGTTCGGATCCGTCCACGCCCACGACCAAGGGCCAGGAGGGGTCTCGTTCGAACGGCCTGTTCATGTTCTTCACTCCCTGGGTGGTGCGGTCAGTGGTGCGGTCAGTGGTGGGCGACGATGGCGACGGGCGCGGTGGCGTGGTGCAGCACCGCGTGCGTGACGGGTCCGATGTGCGCACCGATCGGGTTGTGGCGGATCCGGCGGCCGACCACGACCAGTGAGGCGTCGCGGGCGGCGTTGACGACCCGGTCGGCGGGGCTGCCGTAGCGGGACTCCTCGATCACCTCCACATCCGGGTGCTTCTCCCGCCAGGGGCGCAGAACCTCGGTCAGGGCGGTGGCCTGCTCCGCGCGCAGATCGGCGGCGAGCTCCGGATACGAGGGCACGGCGTAGACGTAGTACGGCGGAAGGCTCCAGCTGTGCACCACCTTCAGCGCCGCATGCCGCCGGTCGGCTTCCTCGAAGGCGAATCCGATCACCGCATCGTGCGGCTTGTCCGTGTCCAGGCCGAGCACCACGGGCCGGTACCCGGCGGCCGCGGAGGGGGTGCCGGAGGAGTCCTCCTCGTACTCGTCGGCGGCCCGCTCGCCGGAGCGCACCAGAACGACGGGGGTCGCGGTGCGGGCGATCACCGCCATGCCCACGGACCCGACGAGGTATCCCCTGAACCCGCTGAGTCCACGGGAGCCGAGAACCAGCAGGCCGGCGTCCTTCGCCACCTCGGGCAGCACGTCCACGGCGCCTCCGGGAATCTGCTCCACGACCACCTCCACACCCGGGTGGCGCGAGCGAAGCCGGGCGGCCGCCTCACGCGGAATCCGCTCGATCCGGTGCCTGTGCTTTCCACCGGTCAGGAGCGGGGATTCCGCCATCGGTTCCGGGACGGGTTCCCAGACGTTCACCAAGCGCAACGGCAGTTCCCGCAGCTTCGCCTCGCGGGCCGCCCAGTCGGCGGCGGCACGGCTCTCGAGCGAGCCGTCGAAGCCCACGGTGACGGTGTGGGACATGGGGTCCACCTCCTGCGGTCGGGTTCTTCCGATCCCAGAGTGGCGGCCTGGGCCCACCCTGGTGCAGAGCCCGCCGGTCCCCGGTCCGGGGCCATTGGGCCCCCACCGGTCGGGCTCACTGGCCGACGGCGGAATCCCGCTCCGTCCGTCCGCCCCGTGGCCGCCGGTCCGGCCGGGTGTGGGCGTGCCCGCGGCACTCGTCCGTCCCGGTCGCGGCGGTGCCCCGCCCGTGCGGTCGCTGTGGCGCCGAGGACACGCGGAGCGACCGCACGAACTCCGTACGGGCCGGCCGGCCGGTGGGCCGGTCGCTCCCGAGCCGCCCGGGTCCGGCTGTTCGACCCGTACGTCCCGCACGGCCGCGGGGGACGGTGTGAGCGAGCTGGGGCAGCCCGGGCGCGGTGAGCCGGTCATCCCTGCCGGGGCCGGCGGTGTTCCCCCTCGTCCGGGAAATCCGGGTCGAGGGCCGGCCGGCGTTCCGGTCCCGTCAGCGCGCAGTCCACGTCCACGACGCCTTCGACGCCCCGCACCAGGCGCACGGCGAGCGGTGCGAGGGAGGTGTCGGGGACGTGGCCGGAGAGGGTGACCACTCCGTCGCGCACCCGCACCCGCACCGACTCCATCGACGCCGGGAACCGGCCGGCCACCACCTCGGCGCGGATCTCCCGGGCGATCTCCTCGTCGTCGCGGAGGAAGACCTTCAGCAGATCGGTACGGCTGACGATGCCCTTCAGCATGCTGTCGTCGTCGACCACCGGCAGTCGCTTGACCCGCCGCCGGGCCATGACACGGGCGGCCCGGGCGAGCGTCGCGTCGGGCGGGACGGTCACGGCGGGCGCGGTCATCAGCTCCTGCGCGGTGACCGCGCCCGCCTTGTCCGGCTCGGACGGCCGGCGTCGGGACACGGGCCGGTGCGGGGCGCTGTCGCGGAACTCCTCCTTGTGCAGCAGATCGGCCTCGGAGACGACTCCGATCACCCTGCCCCCGCTGTCCAGCACCGGCATGGCGCTGACGCCCCACTGCTCCATCGTCTTCGCGATGTCCTTGAACGTCGCCCCGCCGGCCAGGGCCACGACAGTGCGGGTCATGACGTCGCTCACCGTGCTCGGAGAGCCGTACATGATGTCCTCCCACGTACTCGGGTCGGCCTCACGTCGTCCGTACGGCGACGGCGTCGTGCGGTTCTCCGCCGAGTACGACCTTGAGGGCGCCGGTCTCGGCGGCGTTGGCGAAGACCTCGTAGGCCTCCTCCATCCGGTCCAGGGGGAAGGTGTGGGTGACCATCTCGGTCGTCGGAAGCCGGCCGGCGGACGCCATCCGCAGGAGCGTGGGGGTGGAGTGCGTGTCGACCAGGCCCGTGGTGATGGTCACGTTCTTGATCCACAGGTCTTCGAGGTGCAGCGTGGCGGGCTTGCCGTGGACGCCGACGTTGGCCACATGCCCTCCGGGTCGCACCATGCGCGTGCACAGCTCGAAGGTCTCCGGCACACCGACGGCCTCGATGACGACGTCCGCGCCGAGCCCGTCGGTGAGGTCGGCGATCAGCTGTTCGGGGGCCTCCCCTGCGTCGGCCACGGCGTCGGCGCCGAAACCGCGGGCGGCTTCGAGCCGGGCGGTGGCCAGGTCGACGGCGACGATCCGCTCGGGCGAGAAGAGCCGGGCGGTGGCGACGGCGGCGAGCCCGATGGGGCCGGCGCCTACGACGGCGACGGTGTCGCCGGGACGGACCTTGCCGTTGAGCACGCCCACTTCGTAGGCGGTGGGGAAGATGTCGGCCAGCAGTACGGCGTCCTCACTGGTCACCGCGCTGGGCAGCGGGTGCACGGACAGATCGGCGTACGGGACCCGGACGTATTCGGCCTGGGTGCCGTCGATCAGGTGGCCGAGAATCCATCCTCCGCCCCCACGGCACTGGCCGTACACGCCTTCCCGGCAGTAGCGGCACCGTCCGCAGGCACTGATGCAGGAGACCAGCACCCGGTCTCCCGGGCGCACGGTGCGCACGTCGCTGCCCACCTCCACGATCTCGCCGACCGCCTCGTGCCCGAGCACGGTGCCGGGCCGCACCTCGGGCACATCGCCCTTGAGGATGTGCAGGTCCGTCCCGCAGATGGTCACCGCGGTGACCCGTACGATCGCGTCGGTGGGCTCCTTGAGGCCCGGGTCCGGGACCTCCTCCCACGAGGCCTGTCCGGGACCGTGGAAAACATGACCTTTCATGCTGTTCCTCACTCTCTTCCGCTCCTGGCGGGGACGTGTGTCGCGGGTCCGGCTCCTCGTCACGGGGCCGGTGCCGGTGCGGGTCGGGGGGCGCGGGGCCTGCGCGGCGGCAGGCGGATCCGTGCGCGGGACCGCCGCGGCAGGACCTGCTCCAGGCAGGTCGCCGCAGGTGCGCGGACCGAGCCGGCCGCCTTTCCGCAGCGGTCCCGCCAGAAACGTCGCGGTGATCTCGCGGGCGGGCGCCGAGAGCCGGAACCGTGCGGGCGGCCCGCCGAGCCGGCCGCCCGACGGGCGGGGTGGGCCAGTGCCCGTGCCACAATCTGCGGTGGGGCGTGGGAGGACATCGTGCCGCCGTCCCGTCCTCCGGGTTCGCGCCCGGACCGGATTGTCGCCGGGGCGCCGGCTCACCGCGAAGAGCCTCAGGCGCGGGTGCTCCGACATCTCCTCGCAGGGCGCCTCGAGCCGGTCTGTCGTCACCGGGCCGCCCGGAGCGGATGCACACCGTCGCGCCGTCCGCGAGCAGAGCGTGTACGGAGGGCCTGCTGATCGCCTCGTCCGTCATCGCGGGTCTCCTCCCACCTCCACGGCTCTCCCAGCGTCCAGCGGTTCCCTGCGGGGTACCACGGGCTGTCCGGACCATTCCGGGGGCCGATCGGCCTCGAGTCCCGCTCGCGGCCCGCCCGGGGGCGACGCGCGAGCGCCCGGGGTACCGCCGCGTTGCCGCCGCGGTACCCCGGGCCGGGGCGGGTGCGTCAGAGGAGCCAGCGGTTGCGGCCGACGAAGGGCAGGCGGGCCCAGACCTTGCCCAGTCCCCAGGTGGCGCCGGCACCCGCGGTCGCGAGGGCGATCAGGACCACGGCGTACACCAGGTGGTAGTCGGCGAACGGGTTGGTCGACATGCTCGCCGACCCGTCCGACAGATGCTGCGCCGGCGGCCATTCCGCGACCCACATCAGCGCCATCATCACCGTGCCCGCCACCGCGGCCAGACGCAGGCCGATACCGGCGATCAACGCGACACCGATGCCCAGCAGGCCCAGCATGAACAGCCAGTCCGCCCAGGCTGCTCCGGCCCAGGCGTGGAAGGTGGATTCCATCGGTCCGACCGTCACCGAGCCCAGGAAGCCCTTGGTGGGCGACCCGCCGTCGATCCAGCCCTTACCGGACTGGGTGGCGTAGCCAAAGCCGAAGGCCTTGTCCAGGAACGCCCACAGGAAGACGAAACCGGTCAGCAGCCGCAGCCCGGCGAACACATACGGGCTGGTCGCGGATGCCGCCGCCGTGCCGGCCGCCGCCGGAGCCGTCCCCGTCCTGTGCAGCGACGGAAAGCGGAATCCGAGCGAGCGGTGCGAGTGGTCGTGGACTGCCATGATGCTCATCCCCTCCGAGGAAGTTGCGCCCGAGATTCTGTCTCGTTGCGCTTTCAATGTCCCGCCTCCACGGCGTCCGCCGCAGGGGCCGGCAGGCCCGAGCTCAGGCCCGAACGTCCCGACGCCCCTGCCGTTCGGACGGGTCGTCAATGTCCGTGGCGGGAAGACCCGTTGGACTCCGTTACGGTGTCCGGCCGGGTCAAGTCACCTCGCCGATAAGGCTGTCACCCCCTTTCACGGTGTGAGGACGAGGAGGTGAGGTGCGGTGCACTCCGCCGGGCAGCACGCGGACGGCTCCGGCACCGGCGGAGGAACCGGTGGCGGCGGCGCGCGGAGGTCCTCGTCCGGCGTCCTCGTCCGGCGTCCTCGGCGGCCCGGACGGCTCGGGACGGCGCTCGGCGACCAGGAGGAGCCATGCGGCACGGAAGGCCCTGGCGAAGCCGGCGGTGCCGCGTCCTGCAGGCCGGCGTCCTGCTGGTCCCGAAGCGCGTGAGCGTGCGCCGTCGGCAGCGGTCGCGGCTCCCATGGCACCCGGCCGCCGCCGGGGTGAGCCCGAGGGGGAGTTGGGAGCGCTCCGGACGCGGGAGCCATGGTGGCTGGTCCGCTGGTCGTCGGTTCAAAGGGGCCCGGGGTCCGCGAGGAACGCGGCCATGCCGTCGTGGTCGGCGACGGCGTGAGCGACGCTGCCGCTGACGTCGGCACGGCGATGGGGGCGCGGGGGTTCCACCGCGTCCTCCGAGGCCGCAGACATCCTCCTCACCACCGACCCGGTGGACCGGCCGGCCGGCGCCACGTCCGTCGGCGGCCGGAGCTCGCCGTACCGGACTCGGAGGTGTCGCCGCGGGTACGGGCAGGGGGAACCGACTTGGGCGAGGGGCGGGACGCGATCGGCTCCCGGCGCTGCCCCACGGGGGAAGGACAGTGACGGAAGCCGATGCGGGACCACGGTAGCCAGGCGCGGTGAGGTGAGCACAGGGCCGATCGGCCCTGTACGGAGTCCGGTTCAGCCCGTGTGTGCCGTGGGAGTCCAAGAGCTCCGGAGCCCGAGCGTCGGCGGAGCCACCGGCCGGCCGCCGTGCCACCGGGCCGACGTCCGGCCCGTGCCGCGCGAGGGCTGGACCATCGCCGATGTGGCATGAGGGCGGGTCGTGGGCGGATCGTCGCGCCGGCGTGGACCGAGGACCGGCTACCGGGCGGCCGGTTCCGGCAACTCGCGGTGCAGTACGACTTTCAGGGCACCGGTGTCCGGTCCCTGCGCGAAGACCTCGTAGGCGTCCTCCATGCGCTCCAGGCGGAACCTGTGGGTGACGAGCGGGGACACCGTGAGGCGCCCGTAGGCCAGCAGGTCGAGCAGCCACGGCGTGGACGAGGTGTCGACCTGACCGGTGCTGATCATCAGGTTCTTGCACCACAGTGTCTCGAGATGCAGGGCGGCGGGTCTGCCGTGCATGCCGATGTTGGCGATGTGTCCTCCCGCGCGCACCACGCGGGTCGCCAGGACGAAGCTGTCCGGATCGCCCGCGGCCTCGATGACGACGTCGGCGCCGGGCCCCTCGGACACGTCGGCGACCATCCGTCCGGGGAGTTCCGCGGCATCGGCGCCCATGCGGGTCGCGGATGCCAGCCGTGACGTGGACAGATCCACCGCGATGATCCGCCGGGGCAGGTAGAGACGGGCGATGAGGACGGCGGCCAGGCCCACGGGCCCGGCGCCCACCACGACAACGGTGTCCCCCGGGCTCACATGCCCGTTGCGCACGCCGACCTCGTAGGCCGTGGGGAGAAGCTCGGCGAGCAGAACCGCCTCGTCGAGCGGCAGGTACGGAGGACGGCGGTGCGTGGAGGAGTCGGCGAAGGGGACGCGGACGAACTCGGCCTGCGTCCCGTGGATCTCCCGGCCCAGGATCCATCCGCCGCCGCCCCGGCACTGTCCGTACATGGCGTCGCGGCAGGGTGGGCAGTCTCCGCAGGCCGACACGGACGACACGATCACCTGGTGTCCGGGACGCCGGATGTGCACCCCCCTGCCGACCTCCACCACTTCGCCGACGGCCTCGTGGCCCAGCACCGTCCCCGGCTTCACCTCGGGAAGGTCGCCCCGCCGGATGTGCAGATCACTTCCGCAGACGGTGGTCGCATCGACGCGCACGATCGCGTCGGTGTCCTCCTCGATCACGGGATCCGGGACCGTGTCCCACGATGCCCGTGCGGGGCCGTGGTAGGCGAGTCCGCGCATGGCCGCTCCCTCGCTCGTCGTCCTGTCCACCGTCGCCCTCACCGGACTCCCCGGCAACACGACGGAGCCCGCACCGGTCCGCGCCCGTCAGTCCGGCCGCATGTAGGGGCGGCGGAAGACCGGAGCCTGACTGGTGCCCCACGGACGCAGGGCTGACAGTGCCCGGACGACCGCGGCTTCCAGAGGGCCGCCGGTGTCGACCGTCACGGCCTCGGGCCACGGTGATGCCTCGGCAGCCATGGCGGTGGCGACGGCGATGCCGGCATCGGACACCGATGCCTCCGGGGCTCGAGCGGCGAGGCGGGCCTGCGACACCTCGCCGGGGACCCGGCAGTGCAGGGCCACCAGATCGGCGCCGGTGCGTTCGGCCGTGCGCTCGGCCGCTTCGCGTTGTCCCGCGTCGGACCAGGTGGCGTCCAGGACGACGGATTCGCCGGAGGACAACAACGCGGACGCACGGTCGAGCAGGGCGGCGTACGTCCGGGCGCTCCACTCCGGCGTGTACAGGCCTTCGCCGTAGCGGGCCGCCGCGGGCTGCTCCGCCGGAATGCCTGCCAGTTCCTTGCGGAGGCGATCACTGCTGAGCAGGGTCACGCCCAGGCGGTCGGCCAGCGCTCCGGCGAGCGTGGACTTCCCGCTGCCCGGCAGCCCGCCCACCAGCGTCAGACCGACGGCGGAGGTGCGGAGGTGTCGCAGTGTCGCCGCGACGAGCCGCCGGGACGCCGCCTCCGCGTCGGCCGCACCCTGGCGGGACTGGATCAGGGAGACCTTGGCGCGGACGAACGCCCGATAGGCCACGTAGTGGTGCCACAGGGAGGGAGGCGCGGGATCACCGGAGTACTCGCTGTACCGGGCGAGGAAGTGGGCGGCGGATTCCGGGGCGCCGAGCAGTTCCAGGTCCATGGCGAGGAAAGCGGCGTCGTCGAGGCCGTCGACGTGGCGAAGGCGGTCGTCGAACTCGAGGCAGTCCAGGATGCGGGGGCCGTCGTCGAGACAGAAGACGTCCTCGGCCAGCAGGTCACCGTGGCCGTCGACGATCCGTCCCTCGCGGATCCGGGTTTCGAACAGCTGCTCGCGGCCGGCGAGGTAACGGCGCACCAGCCGCTCGACCTCGTCGATGCCGTCGGGCAGGGGGATCTCGCCGGCCAGCGCGCGGACCTGCGCGAAACTCGCTTCCCACCTCGATGACAGCGCGTCGCGGGTTCCGTCCACGTCCACGTCCGGGCTGCGGCGCGCGTCCGCGTGGCGAGCGGCGAGCTGCCTGGCCACGGACCGCAGGACCTCGTCCACGGCGGCTCCCTCTCGCAGCAGCCGTGACAGTCGGCGGTCCGCCGGCATGCGGCGCATCACGACGAGCGGTTCGGCCGCGTCCGTGTGCGGCAGGCGGATCTCCCCCAGGCCCAGGTAGACGTCCGCCGCGAAGCGGCGGTTGAGGGCCACCTCCTGTTCGCAGGCGGCGCGGCGTGCCGCCTGGGTGGTGTAGTCCAGAAACTTCAGATCGACCGGTTTCTTGATTTTGTACGCGTGGTCGCCGAAGAGGAGCACGATCGCGGTGTGCGTCTCGTGCAGCTCCGCGCGCGGAAACGTCACGCCGTCGGGGCAGGAACCGGAACCCGACCGAGGTACGGACGCGTCGCGCAGATCGTCATCACCGGGGCCGTGCGGCTTCACGACCACGACGCCGCCCGTCCCCCCACGGTCTCGCCGGCCGTGCTGCCGCGCGGGGTTCGGCGGGGACCGGTACCACCGGCGGCAGCCCGGCCCGTATCGCGGTGGACAGGCCGATGTCGCCGAGTGGTCTTCCCGCCCTCGTGCGCGGCCCGACGGGCAGCGGCAGGGCTCTCGGGTGGGCCGTCGAGGCCAACGGTGATCACTGGCTCCATGCGCCTGGCTCCGTCTCGTAAGAGGCTGGACATGGCGGTGACCGGGTTCGCCGATCCGGAAACATGGGCACATCGCACGGTGCCCGCCGCTCATTCGAGAGTTACCGCAAACTCTTTCGCCGCGCATCCCGGACCAGTGCGGGGCGGAGCCCGAAGGCGGGCATCCGGCCAGGGACGAGGGATGACTGCGCTGCTCCCCCCGGTGGTCGGGGACCTTCGGCCCAGTGACCGGGGGCCCTTCTCCGTTCGACGGTGAGAAGAGAAGCAGCCAGCCATCCGCTGGAGGCCCCGACGATGGGTACCCGGCACCCACCTCGCATCCGGCCCGCTGCCACCGCGCGGGGGAGCACGCGTCCAAGGGCCCGAACCGCTGACCCGTGCGTCGGACCGGATCGAGTCCCGGGTACGCCGGGTGTCGATGATCGTCCTCGTGCCGGACGCCCGGTAGCGGAGCTCCGCGGCGCGGGCACGGCTGACGAGGGCGCCCGGACCCGTCCCTAGCTGAGGAGAAAAACAATGTCGCACACCCTGGAATGGAAGACTCGCCTCTACCTCTTCGAGGAGGAGGGAACCACGAAGGCCCGCACGGTGATCGACACCGGGACCACGGTGCTCACCGGTCACGGGACCGCCCACCGCAATCCCGCGGACACGGATGTGCCGGAGATCGGTGACGAACTGGCCGCGGGCAGGGCCCTGCAGGATCTGGCCCGGCAACTACTGGACATCGCCGAACACGACGTCGAAGGCATGGGCGCGCCCCGGGCGGACACCGGTCCGGCCGTCGGATGGCCGATGTGACCGGCTGTTCGCTCCCCGGCCGGATGGCGGAGAAGGGCGTCATGCACGGCGTGGCCCCGACTCACCGGCGTTCGACCCCGGCGACATGGGCCGACGCGTGGCCTCCGAACACGAACGGCCGGCTCCGCCCGGGAAGGGACCCCGTGTGTCGCGGCGGGTCCCGGGCAGTGCGACGGTATGGACAGATGGTCTGTCAGTGACTGTGAAGAGAGATGAGGGGACCATGGAACTTCCGCTGGTCGTGGGCGTCGACGGATCGGATTCCAGCCTTCAGGCCCTGGACTGGGCGACGGACGAAGCGGCACGCCACGGGGCTCCGGTGCGTCTGGTCCACGCCTCCCTATGGGAGCGTTACGAGGCGGCTCGCCCTTCCCTCGGCACCGATCGCCCCGCTGAAAGGGTCATGGCGGAGCACATCGTCGCGTCCGGCATCGAACGTGCCCGGCTGCGCCATCCGGAGGTGAAGGTGACGGGCGATGTGGTGCCCGACGATGCCGGCTCCGCACTGCTGGCCGCGGGGCGTGAGGCGTACGCCCTGGTCGTGGGCTCGCGCGGCCGTGGCGGAATGACCGGGCTCCTGCTCGGATCGGTCGGCCTCACCGTGGCGTCCCGTGCTGTGTGCCCGGTCATCGTGGTCCGTGGCTCCGAACAGAACCGACAGGGCCTCTTCGGACGGCTCGTGGTCGGGGTGGGCGACCCGGCCACGAGCCTGGGTGCCGTGCGGTTCGCCTTCCGCGAGGCCGAGACGCGCGGTTCGGCCCTCGACGCCGTGCGGGCCTGGCGCCGCCCGGCCCACGAGCACGTGGACCACCCCCTCATCGCCGACCGCGCCGCCGGCGCCCTCGATGAGCACGCCGCGACCGGCCTCACCGAAGCGCTGGACGGGGTCATGCGGGAGCACCCCGACGTCGAGGTGCACCGCAGGCCGGTCGAAGGTCCCGCCCACCGGGTCCTGCTGGACGCGACGGCCGAGGCCGACCTGGTCGTCGTCGGCGCTCTGCGCCGCCACGGACACTTCGGTCTGCAGATCGGCCGTGTCGCGCACGCCCTACTGCATCACTCCGCGTGCCCGGTCGCCGTCGTTCCCCGGCGGGCCTGAACACCGTCGCTCGGGCCGGCCGCACGCCGGTGCCCGGCGCGCGGGGAGAGGGGCAAGAGCCGCTGATGTCGGAATGGACATGGGAGTTCGAGGGGTACGACCCCGCCGCCGAGCGGTTGCGCGAATCGCTGTGCACGCTCGGCAACGGCTACTTCGCCACCCGCGGTGCGGTCCCGGAGAGCCGGGCGGGGCTGGTGCACTACCCGGGAACCTATGCGGCCGGCTGCTACAACCGTCTGGTGTCGCGGGTCGTGGGACGGCAGGTGGTGAACGAGGACCTGGTCAACCTCCCGAACTGGCTGCCCCTGCGGTTCCGCTGCCGCCCCGACGGCGGGGCGTGGGGACCGTGGTTCTCCCCGGACACCCGCGTCCTCCACCACCACCGCCACCTCCTCGACCTGCGCCGCGCCACGCTGACCCGTACGTTCCACTACCGGGACGACGCGGGTGTGCTGCGTGTCGAGCAGATCCGCATCGTTCATATGGGGGACCCCCATCTGGCCGCGCTGCGCACCGTGTTCACGGCCGAGGACTGGTCGGGCGAGGTCGAGATCGAGTCCGCCCTCGACGGCGGCGTGATCAACGGCAACGTACACCGTTACCGGTCCCTCGAGCGCCGTCACCTGACGCGCGTTCACACGGGGACGGAGGAGCCCGGCACGGTGTGGCTGCACTGCCGTACCAGCACCTCGGACATCGCGATCGCCATGGCGGCCCGGACCGTCGTCACCGGGCAGCCACCCGGCTCGACGGAACTGCGGCCTGCCCGGCAGCGTGCCGTGCACCGCCTGGTGCTCCCCGTCGTTCCCGGCCGGGCCATCGGCATCGAGAAGACCGTGGCGCTGCACACCTCACGTGACACCGCGATCGCCAACCCGCTCGAGGCGGCCGTCGACCGGGTGACCGCGGCCCCGGACTTCCCTACCCTCCTGGGCTCCCACACCGCCGCATGGGAGGAGCTGTGGCGGCGCGCGGAGCTGCACGTACCGGGCGTGGCCGGCCGTGTCATGCGCCTGCATCTGTTCCATGTACTGCAGACGCTGTCACCGCACACCACCGACCTGGACGTGGGCGTGCCGGCCCGGGGGCTGCACGGCGAGGCCTACCGCGGCCACGTCTTCTGGGACGAGTTGTTCGTCCTGCCCTATCTGAACCTGCACTGTCCGGAAGTCTCCCGCGCACTGCTGACCTACCGGTACCGACGCCTGCCGCAGGCGTGCCGGGCGGCCGCCGCCGTCGGCCGGGCGGGGGCGATGTATCCGTGGCAGAGCGGCAGTGACGGCCGTGAGGAAACCCAGGAGTGGCATCTGAACCCGCGCTCGGGGCGATGGCTGCGTGACCACTCGCGGCTCCAGCACCACGTCGGTTCGGCGATCGCGTACAACGTGTGGCGGTACTGCCAGGCCACCGGCGACACCGAGTTCCTGTACACCAAGGGCGCGGAGATGCTGCTGCAGATCGCCCGCTTCTGGGCGGACCGCGCGGTCCTCGAACCCGGCTCGGGCCGCTACCGGATCCGCGGCGTGGTGGGCCCCGACGAGTACCACGACGCCTACCCGGACGCCGGCCGGCCAGGACTGGACGACAACACGTACACGAATGTCACCGCCGCCTGGGTCCTCGCCCGCACCCTGGACCTGGTGCGGCGGCTGCCCACGTGGCGCAGGGAGGACCTGTTCCGGCGTGTGGGCCTGGACGGCGACGAGATCCCCAGGTGGGAGGTGGTCTCCCGGCGACTCTACGTGCCGTATCACCAGGGGGTCATCAGCCAGTTCGAGGGCTACGGCGACCTGACCGAGCTGGACTGGGACGCCTACCGTACGCGGTACGACAGCATCCGGCGCCTGGACCGGATCCTGGAGGCCGAGGGCGACAGCGTCAACCGGTACATGGCGTCCAAGCAGGCCGACGCGCTCATGCTGGGCTATCTGTTCTCGCCTGCGGAGCTCCAGTCGTTGTTCAGGCGCCTGGGATACCCGATGGACGACGGGATCTGGCGCCGGACCGTCGACTACTACCTGCGGCGTACCAGCCACGGCTCCACCCTCAGCGAACTGGTGCACGCCTGGGTGCTCGCCCGGGTCCGGCGGGCCGAGGCGTGGCAGTACTTCCACGAGGCCCTCGAGTCGGACGTCGCCGATGTCCAGGGCGGCACGACCGGCGAGGGCATCCACCTCGGCGCCATGGCGGGGACCCTCGACCTGGTCCAGCGGGGTCTGACGGGGCTGGAGACCCGCGAGGACGCCCTGTGGCTGGATCCGGTGCCGCTCCCGGCGCTGTCCGAGTACGGATTCTCGCTGCACCATCGCGGGCACTGGGGCATCGGGGTACAGATGCAGAGCGGGCAGTTGCGGATCAGCCTGCCCGATTCGGAGGAAGCACCGGTCCTCGTGGTGCTCGCCGGCCGGACCGTCTCACTGGCACCGGGAGAGACGCGCACGCTGCCGCTTCGATGACCCTCATGCCGACGAGCGGAATTTCCGCTGGGTGAGGACGGCGACTTCCCGAGGCTGAGATCCGGTGCCGCCCAGCCGTACCCCTCGACGACCGGCGCCGCGGCGTCTTCGAGGACGACGCCGTCCTCGCCGCCCGTCTCGTCCCCCGAACAACCGGCGTCAGGCCGGGCCGGCCCAACGTGGTCGCCCGTTCGCCGAGGAGGTCCGGGGGTACCGGGTGTCGTTCCGCTCGTCGATCACGCCACTGGTGATCCACAACGTCCGGTGTGACCTGAGATATACCTTTTGACTCCTGGTGGCGTGTAGCTTGGCTGACTGCTCCCCCACACAACGTCGCGAACATCGGGTGCATGTCACACCGATCGTCCAGGAGACCGATGCGCCCTCGAATACCCCTCATCCCCCGGATGGCTTCTCTCCCGCCCGTCGCCCTGGCGGGCGGTGCGCTGACCGTCGGCATCGGCGGTCTGTACCTCGCCGGGCTGCTGCTCACCGGCGGCGAGATCGAGACGGGCACCACGGTGCGCGGCGTGGACATCGGGGGTCTGACCCGCGAGGAGGCCACGCGGAAGCTGGAGCGGCACCTGGTGGCGGACGGCCCGCGGAAGCTGGCGGTGAAGGTCGGCGACCGCAGGGGTGCGGTCGATCCCCGGCAGGCGGGGCTCTCCTTCGACCTCCGGGAAACCCTCGACCGGGCCGCGTCCACCGGCGCCGATCCGATCGGCGTGATCGGAGGGCTGTTCCGCTCGGGCGGTGACATCGAACCGGTCGTGCGGGTCGACGAGGACAAGGCCCGTGCCGCCCTCGGGAAGCTGACGAAGACCCTCAATACGAAGGTCCGCGACGGCGCCGTCTCCTTCGACGGCGGCCGCGTCGAGCAGATCGCCCCGCGTACCGGGTACACGTTGGACGTGGACGCCGCGATCGGCTCCCTGCGCGCACCCTTCCTGCGCGGCGCGGACGACTCGCTCACCGTGCTCCCCGCTCACGAGAGCAGGCCGAAGGTCTCGGCGGAAGAGGTACGGCGGGCGGTGCGTACGTTCGCTCGGCCGGCGATGTCGGCGCCGGTCACCCTCACCGCGGGCGGCAAGCGGTTCACGATCACGCCGGCCGTGCTGGGCGAGCACCTGACCCTGCGACCGGACGACACCGGCAGGCTCACACCCGAACTCGACAGCAAAAGCCTTCGTGCCGCGCCCGAAGTGGCCGGCGCCCTCAACGGGCTGCCTGACACGCCCAGGAACGCCCGGCTGGGGCTCGACGGCGACAAGGCCGTGGTCACCGCCGACGCCAGGCCCCGCGTGGAGGTCACCGACAAAGCCCTGGGCAAGGCCGTCCTGCCGCTGCTCACCAAGTCGGGCGCCGCCCGCACCGGCGAGGTGACCACGCAGCAGACGCAGCCGGAGGTGACCCGCGAGAACGCGGCGCGCCTGGGGCTGACCGAGAAGTTGTCCTCCTTCACCGTCGACTTCGAACCCGCCGCCTACCGCACGACGAACGTCGGCCGGGCCGTGGAACTCATCAACGGCTCGGTCGTCATGCCGGGCGAGACCTGGAGTTTCAACCGGACCGTCGGCGAGCGCACCGAGGCCAACGGTTTCGTCGACGGTGTCATGATCTACGACGACCAGTACACCAAGGCGCCCGGCGGCGGTGTCTCCGCCGTGGCCACGACCGTCTTCAACGCGATGTTCTTCGCAGGCGTCAAGCCCGTCGAGTACGGCGCCCACTCCTTCTACATCGAGCGCTATCCCGAGGGCCGCGAGGCCACGGTCGCCTGGGGCAGCCTCGACCTGAGGTTCACCAACGACTCCGGCAAGGCCGTCTACATCCAGGCCGAATCGACCGACACCTCGGTGACCGTCACCTTCCTCGGCACGAAGAAGTACGACGCGATCACGTCGGTCAAGGGGCCGCGCACCGATGTGCGGCAGCCGGCGAAGAAGGTGAGCACCGCTGAGCAGTGCGTTCCGCAGACCCCGCTCGAAGGTTTCGACGTCACCGTCGAGCGGGTCTTCCATGACGACGGCCGGGAAGTGAGGCGGGAACCGTTCCGCACGCGCTACGCCCCGCGGAACGAGATCACCTGCGAAGAGGCGCCGAGCACGCCTCAGTCCTGAGGACGCGACCCGCGGCTGGTCCCCCGGGTGGCTCTCACGACGCGAGAGGGCAGCTCCATGGTCTCGCACCGGCCCCCGCGACCGAGCGGTGGCGTTCGGCCGCGGAGCGCGACGGCCGTTCCACGTGCCGCGCGGTGGCCGGGTGGGTGCGGCCCGGGTGCGGCCTAGGCTCGGTGCCATGGACCGCGTACTCGCCGGTGATCTGGCCCGGCTTCCCGAGCTTCTGCAGAGTGTGCGTGATACCGCCGTGCGGGAGGCGGAGGGGCTGTCCGAGCGGCCCGTGGCACGCCTCGGCCCGGCACCGGCTCCGGACCCGCTCCCGGTCGACGGCGTCGGTGGCGAGGAGGCACTGGCCCGGTTCACCGAGCGGTGGTCGCCCGGCTTCTCCGGCTCGGCGGGACCGCGCTACCTCGGCTTCGTCACGGGCGGTGCGACACCCGCCGCGGTGGCCGGGGACTGGCTCACCTCCGCGTACGACCAGAACGGCTGCGCGGCCGTCGGTTCCTGGGCGGCGGCCCTGGAGCGGGAGACGGTGGGCTGGCTGCGGGAACTGTTCGGGCTGGGCGAGGAGTTCGGCGGGGCGTTCGTGACCGGCGCCACGATGTCCAACACGGTGGGGCTGGCCGTGGCCCGGGAGTGGCTGGGCGAGCGTCTGGGGGTGGATGTGGCGCGGGACGGGGTGGCCGCGCTGGGTCCGGTGGACGTCCTGTCGGGCTGTGCGCACTCCACCATCGGCAAGGCGCTGTCGATCCTGGGGCTCGGCAGGGGGCGGCTGCGGCGGGTGCCCGTGCTGCCGGGGAACCGGGAGGCCGTCGACGTGGAGGCGCTGGACGGGGCACTGACGGAGCTGGGCGGGCGGCCCGCGGTCGTGGTGGCGAACGCGGGGACGGTGAACACCGTGGACTTCGACGATCTGCGGGCCGTCGCGTCGCTGCGGGAGCGGCACGACTTCTGGCTGCACGTGGACGCGGCGTTCGGCGGCTTCGCCGCCCTCTCCCCCGCCTACGCGCATCTGGTGGACGGGCTCGACGCGGCGGACTCGGTCTGCGTCGACCTGCACAAGTGGCTGAACGTGCCCTATGACGCGGCCGTGCAGTTCACCCGGCGCAGGGATCTCCAGGTCGCCGTGTTCCACAATGCCGCGGCGTACCTCGGTCCGCCCGCCGGTGAGCCCGACTTCCTGCACCTCACTCCGGAGACCTCGCGGCGGCTGCGTGCTCTGCCGGCGTGGTTCTCGCTGATGGCGTACGGGCGGGACGGGCACCGCGAGATCGTCGAGCGGAACGTGGCGCTGGCCCGGCTGCTCGGTGAACGCGTCGCCCGGATCCCCGGCTTGAGACTGCTGGCCCCGGTCCGTCTCAACGTCGTCTGCTTCACGCTGTCCGACGATCCGGGCGAGGAGCGGGTCGCCGCCTTCGACCGGGCGGTGGCGGCGACCGGTGAGACGTTTGTGACGCCGACGGTGTACGACGGGGTGTGGGGGCTGCGGGCGGCGTTCAGCAACTGGCGGACGTCCGAGGAGGACGTGGAGCGGGTGGCCGGGGCGCTGGCGTCGGCGGTCGCACGCGGGATGTGAGGATGAGGCCCCCGTACCGGGTGGATCGGGGTGCCTCACCAGTCGGTCCTACCGGAGGTCTCCCAGCCGGGGCACCGCCCGGTCGAAGCCCTGGTTCACCGCGGTGATCCCGCCGTCGACCACGAGGGTGGTCCCGGTGATCCAGGACGCGTCGCGGGAGGCGAGGAAGGTGACGGCGGCCGCGATGTCCTCGGGTTCGCCGACGCGGCCCAGCGGGTACACACGCCGGAGCGCCTCGAGGTCGTCGTCCCTGCCGGCCCAGGCGCGGGTGCGGACGGTTCCGGGTGCGACGAGGTTGACCCGGACGCCGCGCGGCGCGGCGTGCCCGGTGAGGGTGCGGGTCAGGGAGATGAGACCCGCCTTGGCCGCGCTGTAGGCGTGGTTGCCGAAGTCCTGGAGGCCGTTGACGGAACCCACGCTCACGATGGCGCCCCGGCCGGAGGCGGCGAGGTGCGGGAGCGCGGCGCGGCAGCAGCGGTAGGCGCCGGTGAGGGTGACGTCGAGGTCCGTCGCCCACTCCTCGTCCGGCTCGTCCTCGAAACGGGGTGCGTCCGGTGTGCAGTGGGCGGCGTTGTTGACCAGTACGTCGAGCGATCCGAAGGTGCTCACGGCGTGTGCCACGGCCGCCTCGACCATGGCGCGGTCGGTCACGTCGCAGGCGAAGGCCTCGGCCACGAGCCTTCGTTCCCGCAGTGCCGACGCCGTCTCCTCCGCCGCGTCCGGGTCCGCGTCGGCCACCAGGACCCGCGCCCCCTCCTCGGCGAACCGCAGGGCGGTGGCCGCGCCGATTCCGCGTGCCGCCCCGGTGATGAGAACCCCGTATCCCTCGAAACGCCGTGTGTCCGTCGTCATGGGGTGACGGTAGCCGCCGGGGCGATCACCGCGGCAGATGCCGGAGGGGATCAGCGGTAGCCGGTCACGTCGGCCGGCCTGCCCGCGTCCTGGACCTCGACGAGATAGCGCCAGGCATCCGGGCGGCTGCCGTCCAGGTCGGAGAAGCCGTACTCCCGGGCGAGGCCGCCGCTGGAGAGGGAGGTGCCGTTGAAGCGGGCCACGTCCGGGTCGGCCGCGAGGGCGGTGACGGCCCGGCCGACATAGCGCGGGGTCTCCGAGATGGCGAAGTGGGGCACGCTTTCGAGGGCGTCCCGCCAGTTGTCCTCCCCCACCCCGAAGTGCTCGAGCATGATCTCCGAGCGCAGCCAGCCGGGGGTGAGGGCCACGGCCGTGGCGCCGCGCGGCCCGAGTTCGTGGCCGAGGGCGAAGGCCATGCGCAGGACGGAGGACTTGGCGAGGTCGTAGAAGAAGGAGACGCGGTAGGTGTCGTGGTTGTACTCGGCGGTGCCGTCGGTGACCTCGACGACCAGCCCTCCCGGGTTGCGCAGCAGCAGCGGCAGGGCGTGATGGCTGGTGATCGCATGGGTGTCGACGGCGAGGCGGAGCAGGCGCAGGCCCTTGTCCAGGTCGTGCTCCCAGACGGGCGCGTCCCATTCGAAGAGCGTCTCGCCGCCCCAGATGTCGTTGACGAGGACGTCCAGCCGGCCCTGTTCGTCCCCGATCCGGTCGACGAGCGCACGGACCTGTGCCGGATCGAGATGGTCGGTGGGCACCGCGATCCCCTTGCCGCCCGCCCCGGTGACCAGGTCGGCGGTGTCCTCGATGGTCTCGGGGCGGTCGTACTCGGAGCGGTGGGCGCGGGTGCTGCGGCCCGTGACGTACACGGTGGCGCCCGCCGCGCCCAGCTCCACGGCGATGCCCCGTCCCGCTCCCCGGGTCGCCCCGGCCACCAGCGCGACCTTGCCCTTCAACTGCTCCGACATGTCCGTCCTCCTGTCACCAGCACTGCTTGCCGGTTCGAGGGTGCCGGGTAAGCCGGACATCCTCTGTCGCCTTTTCGCGCCGGTCACCCGGGCGGGCCGCTCAGTGCCCCCGTACGATCCATTCCTCCAGGTGCGGGGCCTCCGCACCGATGGTGGTCGGGTCGCCGTGGCCGGTGAGGACCTTGGTCGCGGGCGGGAGGGTGAGCAGCCGGTCCCGGATCGAGTCGATGATCGTCGGGAAGTGGGAGAAGGAGCGGCCGGTGGCACCGGGACCGCCCTGGAAGAGGGTGTCGCCGGTGAACACGGCTCCGAGGCCCGGGTCGTGGAGGCAGACCGCGCCGGGCGCGTGCCCCGGGGTGTGCAGCACGGTGAGGTCGGCGCCGGCGGCCTCGATCACCTGGCTGTCGGCCAGCCAGGCGTCGGGGTCTCGGTCGGGGTGGGTCTGCTTCCACAGCCCCAGGTCGTCCGGGTGCAGCCAGATGGTGGCGCCGGTGCGCTCGGCGAGGGCGGGGGCGGCGTCGATGTGGTCGTTGTGGGCGTGGGTGCACACGATCGCCGTCAGGCGGCGGTCACCCACCGCTTCGGCGATGGCGTCGGCGTCGTGGGCGGCGTCGATGACGATCGCCTCGTGGTCGTCACCGACGATCCACACGTTGTTGTCGACGTCCCAGGTGCCGCCGTCGAGGCTGAACTGTCCGGAGGTGACGAGTCGTTCGATGCGGGCGGCCATCACAGCACCACCACCGAACGCAGCACGTCGCCGCGGTGCATCCGCTCGAACGCCTTCTCCACCTCGTCCAGTTGGATGGTCTCGGTGACGAAGGCGGCCAGGTCCAGGCGTCCTTGGAGATGCAGGTCGATCAGCATCGGGAAGTCGCGGGAGGGCAGGCAGTCGCCGTACCAGGAGGACTTGAGGGAGCCGCCGCGGCCGAAGACGTCGAGCAGCGGCAGTTCCAGTTTCATCTCCGGGGTGGGTACGCCGACCAGGACGACCGTGCCGGCCAGGTCACGGGCGTAGAAGGCCTGCTGATAGGTCTCGGGGCGGCCGACGGCCTCGATGACGACGTCGGCGCCGAAGCCACCGGTGAGTTCGCGGATCGCCTCGACGGGGTCGGTCTCGCGGGAGTTGACGGTGTGGGTGGCGCCCATGGAACGGGCGGTGTCGAGCTTGCGTTCGTCGATGTCGACCGCGATGATCTTCGCCGCTCCGGCGAGCCGGGACCCGGCGACGGCGGCGTCGCCGACGCCGCCGCAGCCGATGACGGCGACCGAGTCGCCCCGGCCGACCTGGCCGGTGTTGATCGCCGCGCCGATACCGGCCATCACGCCACAGCCGAGCAGCCCGGCGACCTGCGCGGAGACGGCGGGGTCGACCTTGGTGCACTGCCCGGCGGCAACGAGGGTCTTCTCGGCGAAGGCGCCGATGCCCAGGGCCGGGGAGAGCTCCTGACCGGTGGAGGCGAGGGTCATCCTCTGCTTCGCGTTGTGGGTGTCGAAGCAGTACCAGGGGCGGCCCCGCAGACAGGCGCGGCACTTCCCGCACACCGCACGCCAGTTGAGGATCACGAAGTCGCCGGGTGCGACGTCGCTGACTCCGTCGCCGACCGACTCCACGACGCCGGCGGCCTCGTGGCCGAGCAGGAACGGGAAGTCGTCGCTGATCCCGCCCTGCTTGTAGTGCAGATCGGTGTGGCACACCCCGCAGGCCTGGACCCGCACGACCGCCTCGCCGGGTCCCGGGTCGGGTACGACGACCGTCTCGATCCGCACCGGCTCGTCCTTGCCGGGTGCGATCACGCCGCGTACTTCCTGGGCCATGGTGCTGACTCCTTCGTCGGCCGGTGTCCGTCCCCCCGACCCTACGCGGGAATGATCGGTGCCGCCGCCCGCCGTGCGGCGGGTCCGCGCGCTCGACGTAGCCTGAACCTCCGTCCGTGACCGAGGGGGCCATGTGAGCATCGCAGCTGAGGAATCCGGTCCGCCCGCCTTGCGGGTGCTGCTGGGATATGTACGCCCGCACCGGTGGGCGCTGCTGGGCGGTGCCCTGCTCTCGTTGATGACCGGCGCGACGGGGCTGATGCTGCCGCTGGTGGCCCGGGAGCTGATCGACGACCTCTCGGCCGACCGGGCCATCACCGGCCCGCTGCTGCTGATGTCGGCCCTGGTCGTCGCCAACGCGGTGCTGGGCGGGCTGGGTTCGTACGTACTGCGGCGCACCGCGGAGTCGGTGGTGCTCGGGGCGCGGCGCGCGCTGTCGTCGTATCTGCTGCGGCTGCGCATCGCGGCCGTGGACCGCAGTGAGCCGGGCGATCTGATGGCCCGCATCACCTCCGACACCACGCTGCTGCGTGAAGTGACCACCGATTCACTGGTCGGTCTCGGCACCGGCGGGCTCACGCTGATCGCGACCGTGGTGCTGATGGGCTTCGTGGACCCGGTGCTGCTGGGTGTGACGCTCGGCGTCATCGCGGCCGCGGGCACGGTGCTCGGCGTGATCGTGCCGCGGATCAACCGGGCCTCCCGGCGGGCGCAGGACGCGGTCGGGGTGATGGGTGCCTCGCTGGAGCGGGTGCTGGGCGCGCTGCGCACGGTGAAGGCGTCGGGTGCCGAGCCCCGCGAGGAGCGCGCGCTGCACGAGGCCGCGCGGGAGTCGTGGCGGCAGAGTGTGCGCGCCGCCAAGTGGTCGGCCGCGGCGGGGAACACGGCCGGACTGGCGATGCAGATCGCGTTCATCACGGTGCTCGCGGTGGGCGGCGCGCGGGTGGCGACGGGCGCCATCGACATCGGGACGCTGGTGGCGTTCCTGCTGTTCGTGTTCTATCTGATGTCGCCGATCCAGGAGGTCGTCGGCGCCGTCACGCAGTACCAGACGGGCAGCGCCGCCCTCGCCCGGATCCAGGAGGCGCTGCGACTGCCCGCCGAACCGGTGACCGGGCCCGCGGAGTTGCCCGGTCCGGGCACGGCGCCGGCCTCGCTCACCTTCGAGGACGTCCGCTTCCGGTACGCCGACGATCTGCCGTACGTCCATCACGGGGTCACGTTCACCGTGCCCGCGCAGGGCATGACGGCGTTCGTCGGCCCGTCCGGTGCGGGCAAGACCACCGTCTTCTCCCTCATCGAGCGGTTCTACGACCCCGGCTCCGGTGTGATCACCCTCGACGGCCGGGATCTGGCCGACTGGGAGCTGCCGCGGCTACGGGCCGCGATCGGCTACGTCGAGCAGGACGCGCCGGTGCTGTCCGGCTCACTGCGGGACAACCTGCTGCTGGGCAGTCCCGAGGCGGACGACGACACAGTGACGCGGGTGCTGAAGACGACCCGGCTGGACAGTCTGGTGTCCACACTGCCGGACGGCCTCGACACCCTCGTCGGACATCGCGGCACCAAGCTGTCGGGCGGCGAGCGTCAGCGGGTCGCCATCGCGCGCGCCCTGCTGCGCCGGCCCCGGCTGCTGCTGCTCGACGAGGCCACCTCGCAGCTCGACGCGGTGAACGAGGCGGCGCTGCGGGACACCGTCGCCGACGTGGCGCGTACGACGACGGTTCTGGTGGTCGCACACCGGCTGTCCACGGTGACGACGGCGGACCGGATCGTGGTGATGGACGCGGGGCGGGTGCGCGCCGTCGGCACGCACCGGGAGCTGGTGACCACCGATCCGCTGTACGCGGAGCTGGCGGCGACACAGTTCCTGGCGACCGGTGAGTGAGGCGCGGCCGGCGCGTACGGGTCCTGGCTTGCTCCGTCCTCCGGACGGGAGGACGCTCGTAGGAGAGGCCGTCTCGGTCTGCCGGAGGTCCGGGCCGCGGCCTCGGAGGAGGCAGTCATCATGACAACCGCGGCACAGTCCGGCTTCGGCACGGACACCCTGCGCAGGGGCATCGAGGCGGACACGTCGGCGACGCTGGTGTCGCTCTACGCGGACGACGCGGAACTGCGCATCGTCGACCGCAACACCCAGCCCAGCCACCCCAAGGTCCTGCATGGCCGGGACGAGATCGCCGCCATGTTCGACGACGTCTACAGCCGCGACATGACGCACAAGCTCGAGACGTGCGTCGTGCAGGGCGATCGGGCCGCCTACAGCGAGAGCTGCCGGTATCCGGACGGGGTGCGGGTGCTCTCGGAATCGATGCTCACCCTGCGGGACGGCAAGATCACCGATCAGACGCTGATCCAGGCCTGGGACGAGTAGAGCCGCGCACGCGGAGGTGACCGGCCCGTCGCAGGACCTCACCCGCCCGACCGGTCGGCGGTCCGGGTCGAGCGGGGACGTCCTGCCGGCGGCTGTGTCGTAGGCGGAGGCGCGGCCGGTCCGTGCGGTACGAGACCGCGGTGGCCGCTGCTGCGGCAGCGGCTGCTGGGCCGTGCCCTGCCCGCAGCCGCCCCGGCCGTCGGACTCGTGGCCCTGTCCGCCGGGCGGCCCGTCATCGCTCCGGTGAGCGTGCCCGGGGCCGCCGTCACGCGGCTCTCTGCGTGTGCGGAGGAGCGGGTGCCGCCCGGGCGGGTGCCACCACGCCGGGCGGGACGTAGGCGGCCCTGACCTGGGCGATGCCGCAGGGTCCGCCGAGCCGGCAGGCTGACGGGCGGTCAGCCTGGCGGCGGAGCCCATCCGGGCGGGTGCAGGATGCCCAGGAGCTGCCGGACCAGTTCCTCCACGACCTCATCCAGGGTGGCCTCCACCCAGCCCGCGCTCCAGTCGTGGAGCAGGCCGTTGACGCTGCCGATGAAGCCGGTCGCGGCGAGGCGGTGGTCGCGGGACGCGGCCTCTCCCCGTGCGGCGGCGGCCCGCGCCTCCGCGCAGATCAGCTCGACCCACTGGGCGCGGCGGGCGAGGCGCTGTTCCTCGAGCCGCGGGCTGACCCCGATGATCTCGACGAACGCGATGCGGATCCGGCGCGGATCGCCGGTGACGTCGGCGGCATAGGCGCGGAAGACGGCGTCCGCCCGTTGCGCGAGCGGGGTATCGGCGGTCCTGGGCGCGGCGGGCCGGAACGCCGCCTCGGCCCGGGGGTTGACCCGGAGGGGTAGTGCGGCCCGCACATCCTCCAGAATGTGGAAACCCTCCTCGAAACGAAGG
>NZ_JBVIIM010000005.1:40522-72472 GCF_055569765.1 Streptomyces sp. NPDC031365
CCCCTCAAGCATCGAGCCCCCCCCCCCTTCGCCCCCCCCCCCCCCCCCCCCCCCCCCCCCTCTGCCCCCCCCCCCCCCCCCCCCCCCCCCCCCCCCCCCCCCGCCTCGGCCCGGTCGTTGACCTGGAGGTGCAGTGCGGCCAGCACGTCCTCCAGATTGCGGAACTCCTCGTAGAACTGACGGGTCGACAGGCCCGCCGCCTCGCTGAGGGCGGCGACGGTGGTGTGCCGGTAGCCGGGGCCGGCGCCGAACAGTTCGAGCGCCGCGTCGAGAAAGCGCCGGCGCCGATCGGCCCTGCGCTCCTCTGCGGACTTCCCGGCGTAACGGCCGCTCGGTGCGCCCAGTCTGTCCGGCACCGGCCCTCCCCTCCTTGTTCGCAGGGCCGATTTTGTCGTGCACGCAGTCTTGTGGAGAAGGGGCACTCGTCCTTACTTTTCAGTAAGTTGATTCTGAAAGCGCCTGTGTTCAGATTCCCGCAGTCCCCGCTTTGGCATGTTCAACTCACCCCCACTCGCAGAGAAGAGAGCAGTCATGCCGCTCCGCAGAACCAGGCACCTGTGCGTCCTCGCCGCCGCCCTCGCCCTGACCGTCACCGCCCCCGCCTCCGTCGCGAGCGCCGCCGACGCCGGGCAAGGCTCCTCCGACGCCCTGCGCGAGGTGCTGTTCGTGGGTAACAACTGGGACGGCACCGCCGATGTCATCGAGTCCACCGGCGACTTCGCGCGGATCGGCCGGATCGACGTCGTCCCCGACAAGGACGAGCGGATGGCCGAGATCAACGCCGACCCGATCCACTGGATCTACTTCATGGCCATCCGCAACAGCGTCGGGGAGGGCCACGACCAGTTCGTCGACGACATGTACTCCACCCCGGACGGCACCTCGGTGGTGGTCTCCCGGCCGAGCTTCGCCGATGTGGTCTCCCTCGATCTCACCACTGGTCAGATCAACTGGCGCTTCCCCGTGTCCGGTTACCGCTCCGACCACATGGCCGTCTCCCCCGACGGCAAGCGCGTCGCCGTCTCGGCCTCGACCTCCGACAGGGTGCACGTCCTGGACATCGAATCCGGCGAGGAGATCGGCTCGTTCGCCACGGGCGCCAAGCCGCACGAGAACGTCTTCAGCGCCGACGGCAGGCACATCTGGAACATGTCCATCGGGGAGGTGAACACCGCCCTCGACGCGCCCTGGCTGGACTGGACGAAGGGCGACCGGCGCATCACGGTCGTCGACGCCACGACCTTCGAGCAGGTCAAGGTCATCGACATGCGCGAGCGGCTCGACGCGGCTGGCCTGAAGGACCACTCGGACGCGGTCCGCCCGGCCGCCTTCTCCCCGGACGAGTCGAAGCTGTACTTCCAGGTCTCCTTCTTCAACGGCTTCCTCGAGTACGACGTCGCCACCGACAGGATCACCCGCACCAAGACCCTGCCGAAGAACCCGGCCACCAGCAGCGACCGCACCACCTGGGTCAACGACTCGCGCCACCACGGCATCACCATGAAGCCCGACGGCACCAAACTGTGCGTCGCCGGCACCATGGACGACTACGCGACCGTCGTCGACCGCTCGACCCTGCAAGAGGGGCCGCTGGTCACCGTGTCCAAGCCGTACTGGGCGACCGTCAGCGGCGACGGGAGGTCCTGCGTGGTCTCCGAGAGCGGCGCCGACCGGGTCACCGCCATCGACTTCGCGACCGGCGAGAAGACCGTGTCCGTTCCCGTCGGCGACCACCCGCAGCGGGTGCGCCTCGGCCAGGTCGGGGCCGACTGGTCCGGCCCGTCGGGGAGCTGACCCGGCCCGGCGCCGAGGACCGGCGGGTGGCGGGCTCAACCACCCACCCGCCGCGTCACGTTGAGCAGGTACTCCTTCCGGTCCAGCGGGTTGTGGTCGGTACGCGGGCGCCGGGGCACCGCGCCGTACAGGACGGGCGCGTAGTGCCCGAAGGCGCTCTCCAGCTCGCCCTCGCCCCGGGTTAGGCCCGGCAGCCGCTGTTCCAACGCGTGCACCCGGGCCGCCGGGACCGTGCCGTCCAGAAGGCAGAGCCCGCCGCGGATCCGTGTGGTCCGCGGTACGGCGCCGGAGGCGGTCAGCACCGGAAGCAGGCCGCCGAGGGTGTCCGCCGGGGCCTCGAGCCGGAAGCGGTGCACCGGCTCGCACACCACGGTTCCCGCCCGCCGCAGGGCCTCGGCCAGGACCAGCGGGGTGAGGCCCCGGAAGTCGGCGCCGGTGCTCGACATGCTCTTGTCGAAGCCCTGGTGGGCGTGACTCTGGCGGGGCCAGTAACCGGAGTGGGTCATGGTGACCACGCAGTCGGCGACCGCCCAGCCGTACAGCCCCTGTTCGAGGGTCTCGCGCACGGTGTCCTCGACCGCCCTGAAGAAGGCGTACGGCATCGCGCCCAGCTCCACCTCCAGACGGAAGTCCGGGCCCGCCCCCGGGGGAGCGGGGTCGACCCGCAGACCGACCGTCGCGAGGAACGGGTTCGCGTCCTTCCCGATGAACTCGGCCGCTGCACCGGAACCGGCCGGCCGCTCGATGCACAGCGGTGTCGTCCCCCGGAAGGTCACGCCGATCCCGTACTCCTCGGCGAGGGTGGCCTGGACGACCTCCTTCTGCACCTCGCCGTAGAGCGACACGGAGGTCTCGCGCCGCCGCTCGTCGTGGCGCAGGGCGATCAACGGATCCTGTTCGGCGAGCTGGGCCAGCGCGAGATGCAGCGCACCCGGGTCGGTGTCCGGTCCGGGCACGACGACGCTCTCCAGGGTGGGAGGGGCGAAGACGTGCCCGTGGTCCTTGCGGGGTTCGCCGAGCGCGTCGCCGATGCGGATGTCCGCCAGTCCCCACAGCCGGGCGATCCCGCCCGCCGGCACCGCGTCCGTACGGGCGTCCGAGCCGTGACCGAAGACACTGATGCAGGTGACCCGGCCCTCCGCCGCACCATCGGGGCCGAACGGGATCCGGTCGCGGATGCGCAGCGTGCCGGAGAACATGCGGGCGTAGGCGACCTTCTCCCCAGCCGGTCCCCGCTCCACCTTGAACACCGTGCCGGACACCGGCCCGTCGGGGTCACCGCCGGCGGGGGGCAGCAGTTCCCTGACGCCGGCGAGCAGAGCGTCGATGCCGGCACCCGTGAGGGCCGAGCCGAAGTGGACGGGGTGGACGAGGGTCTGGCGGGTCTGCTCGACCAGGGCCGCGCGCAGGTGGGTGTCCGTCAGGGCCCCCTCCACGTACGCGGCGAGCAGCTCGTCGTCGTGGACGGTGAGGACGTCGAGGGCGGCCGGGCGGAGCCCGGGGACGAACCGGGCCCCGGGTGTGCCGAGCCGGCCCGTGGTGCCCATGGGCACGATCGCCGGGGTGAGACGCGTGGAGATCGCCCTGAGCAGTTCCGTCTCCTGGGCCCCGGGCCGGTCGATCTTGTTGACGAAGAGCAGGGTCGGGATGGACAGCCGCCGCAGCGTGCGCATCAGCACCCGCGTCTGCGCCTGTACGCCCTCCACGGCGGAGAGGACCAGCACGGCCCCGTCCAGCACGCCGAGCACCCGCTCCACCTCGGCGATGAAGTCCGGGTGGCCGGGCGTGTCCAGGAGGTTGACCGTCACGTCGTCGAGCGGGAACGAGACCACGGCGGACTTGATGGTGATGCCGCGCCGACGCTCCAGCGCGAGCGTGTCGGTGGTGGTGCTGCCGGCGTCCACGCTGCCGACCTCGTCGATCACACCGGCCGTGTGCAGCAGCCGCTCGGTCAGGCTGGTCTTACCGGCGTCGACGTGGGCGAGGATTCCAAGATTGAGCACGGGCACGAAGCGTCATGTCCTTCGAAGAGGGGGCTGTTCCTTCCAGGGGGGACATGAACGGTGCTCGCACTGCTGCTCCTCGGGGCCTGGACTGTGCTGTCCCCGGAATGACAGCAGATTCGCGCGGACGCCCGCAACGGGTTAAGCGGGCGCCCCGGGCCGGGATGGCGGCGGCGACGCGGGGAAGTCACCAGGGTGGAAGAAGAGCCGATCGTGCGCGACATTCTCTCGGTGCTCGGCCGCTGGTACGCGGCCCGGGAACCGTTCGCCCTGGCCGTGGTCGTCGAGGTGAGCCGCAGCGCGCCCCGGCATCCGGGGGCGGCCATGGCCGTCGGCCCGGGCGACGAGGTGGTGGGCAGCGTGTCCGGGGGCTGTGTCGAAGGCGCGGTGTTCGATCTGGCGCGGGAGGCCGTCGCGGACGGCGAGGCCACGAACGCACGGTGATCTGTGTACTCACCCACGACCCGAAGTCCGATGTACCGCTGCTGCTGGAGGCGCTGCGCCGGCCCGCCGCCTACATCGGTGCGATGGGCAGCCGCCGCACCCACGCCGAGCGCACGCGGCGACTGGCCGAAGCGGGCCTCACCGAACGCGAACTGTCCCGGCTCCGCTCACCCGTCGGGCTCGATCTCGGCGCCCGTGCCCCCGAGGAGGTGGCGGTGTCCGTGGCCGCGGAGATCGTCGCGCTGCGCTGGGGCGGTACGGGCGCACCGCTGTGCGGGACGCGGGGAGCGGTCCATCCACGGCCCCCGGGACCGACGGCGACCGGCTGCGCGGCCTGGTCACCGACCGTGACCTGGTGGTGCGGTCGGTCTCCCGGGGCGTGGACACCGAGGAGACCACCGTGGCCGGCGCGTGCAGCGACGACCTGGTGGCCGTGGCACCGGACGACGACCTGGACCACGCGGTACGGCTGATGCGCGAGCACGCCGTGCGCCGCCTCCCGGTCGTCGAGGGCGGACAGGCCGTGGGCGTCGTCACGCTGGGCGATGCCGCCATGGAGCGCGACCCGGAGTCCGCCCTGGGCGACATCAGCGTGGCCCGGCCCCATGCATGAGCCGACCCGGGTCTACGGGGAACTCCGCGCGACAAGCGGCGGGCTGGGACCGCGGCGACATGCGCGACGGCGGGTGTTTGCCCCACGCGGCCACGGGGACCCGGAGGCCAGCGGAAGCAGAAGGAAGTTGATGCGTCGTGACAACGGAGATCAGTGGCGAACCCCGGCCCCGCCGACCGGAGACCGGCTGGGCGCGAGCCCGGCGACTGCGCGGCAAGGACCCTCTGCGGACCTGCCTGCCCGCCGTGGCCCGTGACACCACCTCCACGGTCCCGGGGACGGGGACGGAGGGGAACATAGTGCGGGGCGAGGACTAGCGGTGTCCCGACGGACCGGTCGGGCACACCTGGGCTGTGATCCGTGCGACTGCTGCTGATGTCCGACACCCACCTGCCCCGGCGGGCCAAGCGGCTGCCCGGTCCGCTGCTCGACGAGATCCCCCGTGCGGACGTCGTCTTCCACGCGGGGGACTGGGTCGACACCGACACCCTCGATCTGCTGGAGAGCCGCAGCCGCAGGCTGGTCGCCGTGTACGGCAACAATGACGGCCCCGAGCTGCGCGCCCGCTTGCCCGAGACCGCGTACGCCGATCTCGGCGGACTGCGCTTCGGCGTGATCCACGAGACGGGACCCGCCGCGGGGCGGGAGAACCGGTGCGCCGCGCTCTTCAGCGATTGCGACGTACTGGTGTTCGGACACAGTCATATCCCGTGGGACACCACCGCGCCCACGGGACTACGTCTGCTCAATCCGGGCTCTCCGACGGACCGCCGCCGTCAGCCCCACTGCACCTATATGACCGCCGTGATCACCGGTGGCCGGCTGACCGAGGTGGATGTGCGCCGACTGCCCCCGCCCTGATGGTCCGGGCCGCTTCGTGTCGGTGGAAGCGGCCCGGGCGCTGTGAGTACGTGCGCTTTCACGGACCTCCTTCCCACGATCGGAGGTGGTACCGGGCGGTTACCCGTCCGTGCCGGACTCACACATCCCTCTTCGCTGGGTCTGCCGGACGGCACCGAGGTCGCGGTCGCGCATGATATGGGCGACTTCCGCGACGGAGGCCTGCGGCCCGACGGTCACGGGTGCGGCGGTCATGATGTCGCGGACGTGCTGTGCCATGACGTATCCCTCTCGTCCCTGTCTTCGCGTGGCGTCCCGGGTACCCGCCGGGGCCGTACGGTCAGCGTGCGCGTGCGGCTTCGAAGGGACGGTCGCGGACGAGCGGCACGTGCGGGTCCGGCCGCGCTGCTCGCCACCGTACGGACGGACGTCACCACCCACGCCTTCACCGGTCACGAGGTTGCCTCCTCCAGCAACGCCGAGGAGGTTCTCCGGGCGGACTCGATGACATGTACGGAAGCGTGTTGTGAGCCGTCCGGCGGGCCGCCGGGTCGTCGGCGCAGCAGGCCCGCCGGGTGGTCGTCAGCGCAGGACGAACTCCGCCCACACCTGCTTGCCCCCGCTGACCGGAAGGGTGCCCCAGGCCGCCGACACGGCCTCGACGAGCAGGATGCCCCGGCCGCCGGTGGCCTCCCAGCCGATGCTGGTGGGCTTCACGGGGCTGCGGGGCGAGGAGTCGGCGACCGCGAGCCGCAGCCGGCCGCCCACCAGGGTGAGGTCGAGACGGACCTGGCCCTCGGTGTGCACCAGGGCGTTGGTCACCAGTTCGGACACGGCGAGCAGGGCGGCGTCGATGTCCACGGTCACGCCCCAGGAACGCAGCGTGCGCCGGGTGAAGCGGCGGGCGTGCCCGACCGCCTGGGGCACCCGCCACACCGTCCAGCTCTCCCTCAGCGGGCGCGAGGTCATGCCGTCGTAGCGCATCAGCAGAAGGGCCACGTCGTCGCTGCGCGGTGCCTTGCCGAGCAGGGTGTCGGCGATCGCCCCCAGGTGTGCGGGGTCGGAGGCGGCCAGGTGCCGGGCGAAGCGGTCCATGCCCTCGTCGATGTCGGCCTCGTGCGACTCGACCAGGCCGTCCGTGGTGAGGGCGATCATCGTGCCGGGCTGCAGCCGCAGCGGGCTCATGGGGAAGTCGCTCTGCCGCACCACGCCGAGCGGCGGACCGCCCTCGGCCTCCGCGATATCCGTACGCCCGTCCGGGTGACGCAGCACCGGCGGCAGGTGACCGGCGCGTACGCACCAGGCCAAGCCCTCCTCCATGTCCACGTCGACGTAGCAGCAGGTCGCGAAGAGGTCCGTTTCCATGTCCATGAGCAGCCGGTTGGCGTGGGACACCACCACGTCCGGGGGGTGTCCCTCGACGGCGTAGGCACGCAGCGCGGTGCGCATCTGACCCATCAGGGTGGCGGCGCCGGCGCTGTGCCCCTGGACGTCGCCGATGACGAGGGCGACGTGGTTGTCCGGCAGCGGGATGACGTCGTACCAGTCGCCGCCGAGTTCCAGCCCGGCGGTACTGGGCAGATAGCGGGCGACGGCGACCGCGCCCGGCAGCCGGGGCAGCCGGCGGGGCAGCAGCTGGCGCTGGAGCATGCCGACCAGTTCGTGTTCGGCGTCGAAGGCCCGGGCCCGCATCAGGGCCTGTCCGGCGAGGCCGGCGGCCGCCGTGAGCAGGGCCCGTTCGTCGGCGCCGAAGTCGTGCGGCGCGTCCCAGCCGATCAGGCAGGCACCGGCCATGCGGTTGCCGGCGGGCAGCGGCAGAACGGCCAGACCGCCGGGGCCGACCTCGGCGAGTGCGGTCTCGAGCGGGGAACCCGCCGGCCAGATACTGGCGCGGCCCTCGCGCAGGGCGGCGGCGAGGGTGGGCATGGTGCGCACGGGAGCGTCGGGCCACTCGGTGCGCCACTCCGCGCGCCACAGTTCCGGCCACGCCTCCGGCTCGGGCGGGTCCAGGACGGTGACCACGAGCCGCTCGCTCTCCAGCTCGGCCAGGGCGATCCGGTCGGCGCGCAGCGGCCGGCGCAGCGCGGCCACCACGGCCTTGCCGACGTCGCGGACGGTGACCGCGGTGGCCAGCGCGGCGGCGAGCCGCTGGACGCGGGCCACGTCCGTGATGTCGGAGCGCAGCGTGGAGGCGTCGGCGACGGAGCCCACGAGGCGGGCCGGGCGCCCCTCGCCGCCGGGCAGCAGCCGGCCGCGCAGCCGGAGCCACTTGGGCGGTCCGGCGGGCTGGAGCACCCGGAACTCCAGTTCGCGCTCGCCGATGGTCATGTGGTCGGCCTCGACGACCGACATCAGTGAGGGCAGATCCTCCGGCACCGTCAGGCCCAGCAGGGTCTCCACCCGTCCGTCGAACTCACCCGGCTGGAGGCCGAAGAGCTCCAGGATGTCCTCGTCGACCCGGACCCGGCCGGTGTCCATGGCAAGGCTGAAGCCACCGGACGGCAGCTCCGCGCCGTCGGTGGCAGCCGCCGGCGCGGGGAAGACGACGGCGTCGGCGACGAGGCCGAGGCAGACACGGTCGTCGGCGTCGAACCCGCCGGGGCGCTCGCTGACCGCGAGGAGACAGCCGCCGCCCCGGCGCACGGGCAGCGCCGCCAGATGGAAGTCGCGGCTGGGCACGCGCCTCGACTGGGCCTGTGCGGCGAGGTCCTCGGGCCTCAGCCACACCGGCCGTCCGCGGTGCGCCTCCGCCACCGGGGTCCACCCCGCGACGGGATAGCTGTCCCGTACCCCGCACAGCGTTCTCGGCATCCCGGCGGATTCCGCCAGATACAGCAGCTCCCCGTCCGCGCCGGGCGCGTACACGGCGGCGAACGCCGCCCCGGCGAAGACGAGGGCCTGCTCCAGGATCCTGCGCACCCGCTCGGGTGACTGCGGGTCGACCGCGATCGCCGTCAGGGCACCTTCCGCACGCAGCGTTCTCGTGCTGCGTCCCGCAGCGCCCTCACTGACCACATTGGCCATTACAGCGCTTATGGGACACCGGCGCAGCCCCTGTGAGCGTTCGGCGGCCGACGGGTTGCCCCCTGCTTCCCCCCCAATGGACTTCGGCGGCAGGCCATGGGGCCCTGGCCGCGAGGTGACCGGAGGGGTGCTCCGCGGCACCGGGTCGTGGCCGGCCCGCTCTCCCCCACCACACGGCACAGCCCCTCGCCGCTCGTCGTGCGCGACGGCCCGGCAGGGAGGAGATTGGGTCGCGGGCGCGGCCTGCGAGGAGGTGGTCGGCATGTCCGAGGGGCAGTCGTCCGCGCATGCTCCGGCGGGTGCGCGGATGCCGGTCGGCCGTCCGCTGCTGTCGCTGACGCTGGCCTCGATGATGGACGAGGTGCACGCCCACTCGGGGGCGGTGTATCTGCTCGCGCCGGACCAGCCGGTGCTGGAGATGGCGGTGATGGCGGGGCTGCCGCGCGCCTTCGCCGCCCCGTGGGAGCGGGTGGCGCTGAGCGCGCCGATCCCGGTCGCCGTCGCGGTGCGCGAGCGGCGGCTGGTCTGGGTGTGTGGCGAGGAGGAGATGGCCCGGCACTATCCCCGGATCGCCGTGGCGCTGCCGTACCCCTTCGCGCTGGCCGCGCTGCCGGTGGCGACCTCCGCCAAGGCGTACGGGGCGGTCTTCGTGACCTGGCCCGGCGGGCACCGGCCGGAGCTGTCCGACTCGGAGCGCGATCATCTGACCGCTTCCTGCGACCGGCTGGCGGTGCGGCTGGAGCGTGCCGCCGAGCAGAGCCTGCCGCTGGAACCCGAGCCCGACCTGCTGGCCGCACCGCCGGCGGGCGGCATGTCCGGCACGCTCGGCTCGGTGGAGGCGGCACGCATGGTGTCCCGGCTGCCGTACGGTCTGTGCTCGCTCGATGTGCACGGGCGGGTCGGCTTCGCCAACGCGGCCGCCTCCGAGCTGCTGGGCGTTCCGGCGGACCGGCTGCTCGGCGCCCACCTCTGGGCGTCGGTGCCGTGGCTGAACGACCCCCTGTACGAGGACCGCTACCGGGCCGCCCTGTTCAGCCAGCACGTCACCTCGTTCATCGCGCTGCGTCCGCCGGGCGAGTGGCTGTCCTTCCGGCTGTATCCGAGCACGACCGGACTCAGCGTCCGGATCAGCCGGGCGCGCGCGGTCACTGAGATGAACCGCACGGCACCGCGGCACGGGCGGGACGGCGCGCGGCTGGTCACCATCACCCAGGTGCTGAGCCTGGCCGGTGCGCTGACCGAGGCGGTGGGGGTGCAGGACGTGGTGCAACTGGTGGCGGACGAGATCGCGCCGGCCGTGGGCAGCCAAGGGCTGGTGGTCCTCGGGCCCCGGGCGGGCAGGCTGCGGGTGCTGGGACACCGGGGGTACACGAATCCGCTGGTCGCGGAGCGGTACGACGGGATGCCCCTGTCGGAGCCGACCCCCGGCAACCAGGTGCTGCGCACGGGGGTGCCCGCCTTCTTCGAGAACCGCGAGGAGGTCGAACGTCTGTATCCGGCACTGGCGGACAACCTGTCCGAGTTCTCGGCGTGGGCCTTTCTGCCCCTGATCGCCTCGGGGCGCCCGGTGGGGACGTGGGTGCTGTCCTACGTGTCGGAGCACCACTTCGTGACGGAGGAGCGGGCGGTGCTGACCAGTCTGGCGGGACTGATCGCCCAGGCCCTGGAGCGCGCCCTGCTCTACGACGCCAAGCACCGGCTCGCGCACGGGCTGCAGGAGGCACTGCTGCCGCACACGCTGCCGCAGCTGGCCGGGATCGAGGCGGCCGCACGCTATCTGCCGGCGACCCAGGGGATGGAGATCGGGGGCGACTTCTACGACCTGGTGCCGACCCAGGGCATGGCGGCGGCGGTGATCGGGGACGTACAGGGGCACAACGTGACGGCGGCCGGGCTGATGGGGCAGGTCCGCACCGCCGTGCGCGCGTACACGGCCGTGGGCCAGGCGCCCGAGGAGGTCATGCGCAGCACCAACCGGCTGTTGCTGGACCTGGGTTCGGATTTGTTCGCGAGCTGCCTGTACCTGCGGCTGGATCCCGCGCACGGACGGGCCGTGATGTCCCGTGCGGGTCATCCGCCGCCGCTGCTGCGCGGGCCGGACGGGCGGGTCCGGGTACTGGACCTGGCCGGCGGCCCTCTGCTGGGGATCGACGGCTCGGCGGCCTACCCGTCGACCGAGGTGGACCTCTCCCCCGGTTCGCTGCTCGTTCTGTACACCGACGGTCTGGTGGAGTCCCCCGGTACGGACTTCGAGGAGTCCCTGGCCGGTCTGTGCCGCCGCCTCACCGACCTGGGTGACCTGCCTCTGGACCAGCTGGCCGACGCGCTGGTCCAGCACGGCGCGAACGCGGAGGGCCGCCTGGACGACATAGCGGTGCTGCTGATCGGGGTCCTGCCGGACGACTGACGCCGGCGGGCCGCCGTGGGCCGGGGCACGATCCCCGGCCCACGGGAGTCCCTCGCCTGGCTGTGCCCTGGTCCGTCACCCCACCGCACGGGTCAGCGGTCCACCCTCGTGAGCACGCGGCCTCCGGACGACGGGCCGGTGTACGGAGGGTCCGCACGGGACGCGACGCGGCCGGCCCGGGCCGGGATTCCGCGCGGCGGCAGCTGGACGTCCCGCACAACGGCCGACGGCAGGGCCCGCCCGGAGCGGGCTCCGGGTCAACGGCCGGCGCCATGCGTGCCGCCGCACACCCGCACGCGGCCACCGAAGGGCCCCACTCCACCACGGAACGCAGAAGGCCATGTCGCCCACAACGGCATCCGGCACGCACCTTCCCGCCGACGCGCGTGCCGCCGTACACCCGAAGCACGACCGCCGAAGGGCCCCGCCGCACCGCGGGAAACGGAAAGCCACGTCACCCACGGGGGTCGTCCGGCACTCCTCTCCCGCGCGGGCGCGTCCCTTCGGACGCAGGGACCCGTGGAAGAGGGCGCGTCGCCGTGCGGGTCTGCGGGCCGCCGTCCCGCAGACCGCGGCCCGGCCCGGCCCGTCACCGCTGGGTGGCGGGGCCGGGCCGGGGCGCACGGGGCAGAGGGGTGTCAGCGGGTCCGGGTCAGGCCGGACCCGTCCTCGGCTCCCTGGCCGGCTCCCGCACCGGCGTCCTCGCCGCCGGCCTCCTCACCCGGGCCGGACTGCTCGCCGCCCGCCTGCTCGCCGCCCGCCTGCTCGCCGCCCGCCTGGTCGCCGCCTGCCTGGTCGCCGCCTGCCTGGTCACCCGCGCCCGCGCCGCCTTCCGCGCCGAGGGTCGCGCCGACCGCGGCCAGGGCCGTGGTGACCGGCTGGAAGAACGTCTCGCCGCCGGAGGTGCAGTCGCCGCTGCCGCCCGAGGTCAGGCCGACGGCGAGGCCGTCCCGGGTGAACATCGAGCCGCCGCTGTCGCCGGGTTCGGCGCAGACGTCGGTCTGGATGAGACCGGTGACCGTGCCCTCCGGATAGTTCACCGTGGCGTTCAGGCCTAGCACCTGGCCGTCGGCGAGCCCGGTGGTGCTGCCCATCCGGAACACCTCCTGACCGACGGTGGCCTCAGCGGCCTGGGAAATCGCCAGCGTCTGGTCGCCGAGGTTGACCTCGCTCAGTGCCCGGGTGGCGGGGTCGTCGTACGTGACCAGCGCGAAGTCGCCCTCGCCGGGGAAGACCGCCTGGTCGACCGTGGCGATCGGCTGTCCGCCCTGCGCGTCGGACCACTGATCGCCCCCGACGGCACAGTGACCGGCCGTCAGGAAAGCCGGAGTGCCGTCGCCCGCCGTGACGTTGAAGCCGAGCGAGCAGCGCGCACCGCCGGAGAAGATGGCGTCGCCGCCGGACACGAACGTCTTGAAGGTCCCCGCGGACTTCTTGATGGTGGCCATGCCGGAGCCGAGGCTCTCCACGGTGGACTCCAGTTGGTCCCACTTGTCCCCGGTCACCGTGCTGTCCGCGGTGACGAGGATCTTGTTGGTGCGCGGGTCCACGGCCCACGAGGTGCCGGGGATGGTCGCCTCCGCCTTCAGTGTCCGCGCCCCGGTCTCCAGCTCGGACATGCTGTTGTCGACCTCGCGGACCGCCGCTCCCGCCTTCTCGGCCTGGACGACGACGTTGTTGTTGTCGCCCGGTACGACATTCACGACGAGCTGCTTGTTGTCGCCGTCGTAGTAGGAGCCGGCGAACGCGTCGCCGAGGAGCCCGGCGAGCCGCGAGGCGAGATCCGAGGCGTCGCCCGCCTTCAGGGTCTTCGGCGCCGCCGCCACGCCGTCCGACGTGCCGTCCTGCGACGCGTTGGCGTTCGGGAGCAGGATCGCGGCGGCTCCGAGCGCCACCACACCGCCCACCGCTATCGCGGCCTTGCGCTTCGGAATTCGCTTGTGACTCAAACTACTCGACCTCCTGGGGGGACCGGAGTCGTGCCGCCGTTCGGCAGCTGTCGGGGGCGCCTGGATGGCTGTTGGTACGCACGGGGCGCGGGGCGTGTTCAATCCCGCCCCGCTCTCACACCGCGTCATCGGCCATGTGCACCGCGTCGCGATCGCACAGCGGAATCGCGGCTTCAGCGAATCTGCACAGCGAATGCCCAACCCGGTCACCGGAGCCGGTGTTCGCCCACAGGCCGGCCGGCCGATCACGCCTTTGGGGCGGTGTACCGGATTCCGGCCGCCGGGGCGCAAGGGACCGGATGAGCCGATGCGGTGCGCCATGTGAAGAACTCGCCGCCGAGCCGTGCCCACGTCTGCACGCCTGGACGCCGACCGGCCGCAAGTTGCCTGGTGAGACGTTTGGTTGATTGGAAGCCCGCACCCACCGCGTGCTTTGATCCATCGCACCGCAAGGCCGCTTCGGGCTCCCGGTGACGGGCGTCCGGCGCCCGCGGTCCGCGGCCTTCGTCTGTTCCCCGGAGAGGGCCGCTCCCCCTTGTGACATTCCATACGAAGGGAAGTTCCATCATGAACTCCACCCCCCAGGTCGAGACCGTCGAGATCTCCGACGCCGACCTCGACAACGTCTCCGGCGGCCTGTCCGTGAACGCCGTGAACACCCTTACGGGCGCGGTGGACGGCATCGCCCCGGTCTCCGGCCTGGTCGACACGGTGGTCGGCACCGTCGAGGGTGCCACCGGTCTGAACACCGCCCCGGTCACGAACCTGGTCGCCGGTCTCTGACCGCGTCCTCGTGTCGCCGAGTCCCGGAGCCGCCCCCCGGCTCCGGGACTCAGTGATGCGCCCGAAGTCCCACGTCCCGTCGCACCGTTCGTCCAGGTGAGGGAAGACCCGTGCAGTTCCGCCAACAGGCCCTCGCCAAGCTCCAGTCACCGGAGGAGCTCGATCTCCCGGTGCGTTTCGCCCGCCCGCAGGGCTGGCTGGTGCTGTCCGTGACGGTGATCGCGATGGCCGCCGCCTCGGTGTGGGCAGTGACCGGATCGGTGTCCTCCACGGTCGGCGCGCCCGCCATCCTCACGCACGGGCAGGGCAGTTACGTCCTGCAGAGCCCGGTCGCCGGACAGGTCACCGCCGTCCTGGCGAAGCAGGGCGAGCGGCTGCCCGCCGGCTCCCCCGTCCTGACGGTGCGCACCGGACAGGGCGACGAAGTCGTCCGCACCCTCGACGCGGGCCGGATCACCGCGCTCGTCGCCAGTACCGGGCAGATCATCTCCACCGGCGCGGACGTCGCCGCCGTGGAGAGGACCGCCCACGCGAAGGCCCCGCTGTACGCGACGGTGTACGTCCCCACCGAGAGCGCCGCCGGCGTCCCCGCACACGCCCCGGTCGACCTGACGGTGCAGTCGGTGCCCAGCCAGGAGTACGGCGTGCTGCACGGCAGGGTGAAGTCGGTGGACCGCTCGGCCCAGTCGGCCCAGCAGATCGCCGCGTTCCTCGGGGACAGCCGGCTCGGCGAGCAGTTCACCAAGGAGGGTAGGCCGGTGGCGGTCACGGTCGAGCTGGAGAAGTCCTCCACCACGGAGAGCGGTTACGAGTGGTCGTCCGCGGACGGTCCGCCGTTCGGGCTGACCTCGATGACACTGGCGACGGCCTCGGTCCGGCTGGCCGACCGGCGCCCCGTCGACTGGCTGCTGCCGTGACCACGGCCCAGGAGACCCGCGGCAGACGCCGGGCCGCCCCGCCGAAGCGCAAGGTACCCAAGTCCCGGGCCAGGCCGGTCCGTACACCCACGGTGCTCCAGATGGAGGCGGTGGAGTGCGGCGCCGCCTCGCTCGCCATGGTGCTCGGCCACTACGGCCGCCATGTCCCGCTGGAAGAGCTGCGCATCGCGTGCGGTGTCTCCCGGGACGGATCGCGCGCCAGCAACCTGCTGAAGGCGGCACGGAGTTACGGGCTGACCGCCAAGGGCATGCAGATGGATCTGGCCGCGCTCGCCGAGGTGGCGGCACCGGCCGTCCTGTTCTGGGAGTTCAACCACTACGTCGTCTACGACGGCATGGGCCGCCGGTTCGGCCGCCGCGGGGTGTACATCAACGACCCGGGCAAGGGGCGGCGGTTCGTCCCTCTGGAGGAGTTCGACGGCAGCTTCACCGGTGTCGTCCTGGTGATGGAGCCCGGCGCGGACTTCACCCGGGGCGGCCGCAAGCCGGGCGTGCTCGGTGCGATGCCGGCCCGGCTGCGCGGGACGGCGGGCACCATGCCGGCGGTGGTGCTGTCGAGTCTGCTGCTGGTGGCGGTGGGCGCGGCGGTGCCCGGGCTCAGCCGTACCTTCATCGACGAGTTCCTGATCGGCGGCCGGACCTCGACGCTGGACGTGCTGTTCACGTCGATGGGCGCCTGTGTGCTGCTCACACTGGTGCTGACCTGGCTCCAGCAGGGGAATCTGCTGCGCGGCCGGCTGATCTCCTCCACGCTGTCCAGCGCCCGCTTCCTGCGCCATCTGCTGCGGCTGCCGGTGACGTTCTTCGCCCAGCGCAGCCCGGCCGATCTGGTGCAGCGGCTGCAGTCCAACGACGCGGTGGCCGAAACACTGGCCCGCGATCTGTCGGCGGCGGGCGTGGACGCGCTGGTGGTCGTGCTGTACGCGGTCCTGCTGTACACCTACGACCCGCAACTGACGTTCGTGGGCATCGGTGTGGCGCTGCTGAACATCATGGCGATGCGGGTCGTCATCCGGCTGCGCGCGACCCGTACGGCGAAGCTGCGGGCGGACACCGCACGGCTCACCAACACGGCGTACACCGGTCTGCAGCTGATCGAGACGATGAAGGCGACGGGCGGGGAGGACGGCTACTTCCGCAGGTGGGCCGGGCAGCACGCCACGACCCTGGAGGAGCAGCAGCGGCTCGGGGTGCCGACGGCCTGGCTCGGCATCGTCGCGCCGACGCTCGCCGCCCTCAACAGCGCGCTGATTCTGTGGATCGGCGGCCTGCGGGCGGTCGAGGGCCATGTCTCGGTCGGGCTGCTGGTCGCGTTCCAGGCGCTGGTCACCCGGTTCACCGCGCCGCTGACCCGGCTCAACGGCGTGGCGGGACGGATCCAGGACTTCGCGGCGGACGTGGCCCGGCTGAAGGACGTGGAGAACTTCCGGGCGGACCCGCTCTACGGCCGTCCCGGCGCCGGTGAGTCGACCCGCCGGATGCACGGTCATGTCGAACTGCAGAACCTCGCCTTCGGCTACAACCCGCTGGACGAGCCACTGCTGACCGGGTTCGACCTGACGGTGGGCCCCGGACAGCAGGTGGCGCTGGTCGGCGGCTCCGGGAGCGGCAAGTCCACGGTGTCGCGGCTGATCTCGGGGCTGTACGCGCCGTGGGAGGGCGTGATCCGGATCGACGGGCAGCGCATCGAGGACATCCCCCGCGGGGCACTGGCCGCCTCCGTCTCCTTCGTCGACCAGGACGTGTTCCTGTTCGAGGGCACCGTGCGCGACAACGTGGCGCTGTGGGACCCGTCGATCCCGGACGAGGCGGTGGTGGAGGCGCTCGGGGACGCAGCGCTGTACGACGTGATCACGCGCCGGCCGGGCGGCATCCACAGCCCGGTCGAGCAGGACGGCCGGAACTTCTCCGGCGGGCAGCGCCAGCGCCTGGAGATCGCGCGGGCACTGGTGCGCCGGCCGAGCATCCTGGTGCTGGACGAGGTGACGAGCGCGCTGGACGCCGAGACCGAGTTGGTCGTGATGGACAACCTTCGCCGGCGCGGCTGCGCCTGTGTGGTGATCGCGCACCGGCTGAGCACGGTGCGCGACAGCGACGAGATCGTCGTCCTGGACCACGGCACGGTCGTGGAGCGCGGACGGCACGAGGAACTGGTGGCGCGCGGCGGCGCGTACGCGGCGCTGGTCAGGGAGCGTTGAGATGACAGCCGTGCACGACGCAGCGGGCAACGACCTCGTCCTGGGCGCGCTCGGGTCGCTGGGCGCACCGATCGACTGCTCCGGTTTCGGCCGGCTGGACCTGGAGGGGCCGCAGGTGCTGTGGCTGATCGTGTCCGGTGCCGTGGACCTGTTCGCGGTGGACGCCGAACAGCGGGGCCACTGGCACCATCTGGGCCGGCTGGAGGCGGGCTCGCTGGTGCTGGGTCCGGTCGCGGGTCCGGCGCACACCCTGGTGGCGCGCCCGCTGCGGGACTGCGCGGTGCGCCGCATCGGACTGCGCGAGCTGTACCAGCCGGCGAGCACCCAGAGCTGGTCGTACGACGCGTACGGCACCCCGCAGTACGTGCCACCCACGACGAGCCCGCTGGAGTACGCCCTCGCGCTCGGTGTGGGACGCGGTCTGTCCGTCCTGTTCCAGGCGCCGATGGCCACGGAGCGGGCCGCGGCCCCCACCGACGACGACGTGTTCTGGATGCAGGTCCCGCCCGGAAGTGTGCAGTACGGCTCGCTGTACGGCACGGAGGCAGCAGCCGATCTGCTGATGGATCCGGCACTGTGGCAGAGCATGGTCGACCAGCAGTACCGGCTGATGACGACGCTCGACCGGTGGATCGAACAGCTGGAGCACACGCACGAGACGCGGACCGCGGAAGGCATCGCGGCAGGGGAGGCGGTGCGTGCCCAGGCGGACCGGACGCTGCTCGCCGCGATCGGCGAGCGGCCGGACCGGCGCACGACGGCAGCCGACGCGGACGCCACGTACGCGGCCTGCAAGCTCGCGGCGCGGGCCGCGGGCATCACACTGGCCGCGCCCGCGCAGTCCGGGACCGGCGTCGACCGGCTCGATCCGGTCGAGCGGATCGCCCAGGCCTCCCGCCTGCGCACCCGTGTCGTACGGCTGCACGGCCGCTGGTGGCGGGACGACGTCGGGCCGCTGGTGGGCCACCGGGCCCTGTCGGGCGCGCCGGTGGCCCTGCTGTGGCGGCGCGGCGGCTATGTGGCGGTCCATCCCGCGACCGGCAGGGAGACGCCGGTCGAGAAGGCGAACGCCGAGGGGTTCGAGCCGCGCGCGGTGATGTTCTACCGCCCGCTGCCCGAGCGGCGGCTGACTCCGCTGCGGCTGCTGCGGTTCTGCCTGACCGGTACGCGCGGTGACATGACCGGCCTGCTGCTGAGCGGTCTGGTGACGGTGGCGATCGGGGCCCTGGTGCCGCTCGCGACCGGCAAGGTGCTCGGCGAGTTCGTGCCGAAGGCACAGACCGGACTGATCGTGCAGGTGTGCCTCGCGGTCATCGTGAGCAGTGTGGTGGCCGCTGCCTTCATGCTGTTGCAGAACCTCACCCTGCTGCGTCTCGAGGGCCGGGTGGAGGCCACGCTCCAGCCGGCCGTCTGGGACAGACTGCTGCGGCTGCCCACCCGCTTCTTCACCGAGCGGTCCACCGGTGAGCTGGCGAGCGCGGCCATGGGCATCAGCGCGATCCGCCGGCTGCTGGCCGGGGTTGGCCCCACGGTGGCCCAGTCGGTCACCGTCGGAGCGATGAATCTCGGCCTGCTGCTGTGGTTCAGCGTGCCGATGGCACTGGCCGCGATCGGGATGCTGGTCGTCATCGCCGGGGTGTTCCTGGGGCTCGGGCTGTGGCAGGTGCGATGGCAGCGGCGCCTGGTGGTGCTCACCAACAAGCTGAACAACCAGGCGTTCCAGACCCTGCGCGGGCTGCCGAAACTGCGGGTGGCGGCGGCGGAGAACTACGCGTACGCCGCCTGGGCGTCCCAGTTCGCCCGCAGCCGTGAGCTGCAGCAGAAGGCAGGCCGCATCAAGAACCTGACGGCAGTGCTGGGCTCGGTGTATCTGCCGCTGTGCACGCTGGCGATGTTCATGCTGCTGGCGGGACCGGCGCGCGGCTCGATGACGGCGGCGGAGTTCCTCACCTTCAACACGTCGGTGACGATGGTGCTGACCTCGGTCACCCAGCTGACCGGCGCGCTCGTCTCGGCGGTCACCGCTCTGCCGCTGTTCGAGCAGATCAAACCGGTGCTGGACGCCACCCCCGAGGTGCGCGCGGCGAGCACCCGGCCGGGCCCGCTGTCCGGGGCGATCGAGGCGCGGCGGCTGTCCTTCCGCTACTCCGACGACGGACCCCTGGTCCTCGACGACGTGTCCTTCGAGGCACGGCCGGGCGAGTTCGTGGCGGTCGTCGGCCCGAGTGGCTGCGGCAAGTCCACGCTGCTGCGGCTGCTGATCGGCTTCGACCGGCCGGTGTCCGGGAGTGTGCTGTACGACGGCCAGGACCTGGCGGCGCTCGACCGGTCGGCGGTGCGCCGACAGTGCGGTGTGGTTCTCCAGCACGCGCAGCCGTTCACCGGGTCCGTTCTGGACGTGATCTGCGGGACCGAGCCGTACACGCCGGAGGAGGCGATGGCGGCCGCGGAGATGGCGGGGCTGGCGGAGGACATCAGGCGGATGCCGATGGGACTGCACACCATCGTGTCCGGCAGTGGTGCGGTCTCCGGCGGTCAGCGGCAGCGTCTGATGATCGCCCAGGCGCTGATCCGCCGGCCGCGGATCCTCTTCTTCGACGAGGCGACCAGCGCCCTGGACAACGAGACGCAGCGCACGGTGATCGAGAGCACCAAGGCCCTGGAGGCGACCCGGATCGTCATCGCGCACCGGCTGTCCACGGTCCTCGACGCGGACCGGGTGGTGGTGATGGAACGCGGCAAGGTGGTCCAGCAGGGCCCGCCGGCCCGGCTGCTCGCCGACACCGGCGGCCGGCTGCACGAGCTGGTGCGGCGGCAGCTGGCTTGAGGCGTCACGCCTGCGGTGGCGTGACTTCGACGTCCGCGGCGGCCGTTTTCGTTGGCCCGGGTGGTAAGTGGGTACCCACGGGCCATGCGGACCAGCGTGGTGGATGTGGGATCGAAGACCGTCAGACTCGTCGTGTCGGACACGGAGGGCGGTGCACCGCTTCCGGTGCACACGTCAAAATGGCGGCTCAGGCTGTCCGAGCAGGTCGTACCCGGCGGACCGGTGCCGGAGCAGGCCGTGGAGGACCTGGTGGAGGCCGTGACCGCGGCGGACCGGACCGCCGCGCGCTGGGGTGCCTCGGGTCCGCTGGCGTTCGCGACGGCCGTGGTGCGCGGGGCGTCGAACCGGCACGAGGTGCTGCGCACGGTCCGGACGCGCACGGGCATCGAGCTGTGCACCCTGCCGGGCGAGGTCGAGGCGGAGCTCACCTTCCTCGCCGCGCGCCGCTGGATGGGCTGGCGCTGTGGACCGCTGGCGATGCTGGACATCGGCGGGGGATCACTGGAGGTCGCCTTCGGACGCGGCCGGCTGCCCGACTTCGCGGCCTCGTTGCCGTTGGGCGCGGCCCGGCTGACACACGAGTACTTCGAGGACGAGGACCCTCCCTCGCCGGAGCGGGTGCGGGCGCTGCGCCGACGGGTGCGCCACCAGCTGCGCGACGTGGCGGCGCGCATCCGCTGGGAGGGGCCCCGGACGGCGGTCGCCACCTCCCGGACGTTCCAGCAGCTGGGGCGGCTGTGCGGGGCCGCTCCGGGACGGCACGGTCCGTTCGTGGAGCGGCAGTTGTCCAGTGCCGATCTGCGGGTGGCGATCGACCGGCTGGCCGCCCTGCCCGCCGCCGAACGGTCGCGGCTGCCCGGCATCTCCGCTCCGCGCTCCGTACAGAGCCTGGCGGGCGCCGTCGTGGCCCACACGGCGATGAAGCTGACCGGGCTGCCTACGGTGACGATCTGTCCGTGGGCGCTGCGCGAGGGGGTGCTCCTGCGCCACATCGAGGACGGTCCGTCCTGGTGGGCGGAGATCACCCGCCTCAACGAGAAGGAGGCGGTCGGCACCGAGCCCGTATCCCTGCGCATCGCCACCACGCACGGCTGACCCGGAACACACGACGAAGGGAGACCCCCGTGTCCGAGCAGGACGACCGCAAGGAACCCGAGACGGCCGTCGAGGAGGTACTGCGGGAGGCCGAGGACGCCGAACGCCGCACCCGCGACTCCGCCGGACGCCTCCGGCACCGGGGCGAGGCGGGCGAGGCCATCACGCCCAACACCGAGGCGCAGGAGGAGTCCCAGGGGGACTGAGGGGACTACGGGGATGTGCAGCGGGACAGACCCGGAGGAGTCGTGGCCGAGCCCGCGGACCTCGGGCTCGGGCGCTCAGGCGGTGGCCCGACCGCGAGGGTGTCCTTGCGGTCGAGCACGGACAGAACTCGGGGCTGTCGTGCCGCCGGCCGGCGGTGACCAGGAAGGACAACGGCTTCCAGCCGGTCCTGGAGCGCATCCGGGTGCCCCGCGTCGGTATCGGCAGGCCGCGCCGGCGCCCGGACCTGGCCGTGACCGTCGCCCCGAAGCGGGGCTTATGAAACAGGTCCTCTTGACCGTCTCCGGGCGGTCAAGGGGGCCGGCCAGGTCGGTGTCCGGGCCCTTTGCGGCGTCATCACGGAACTCGGCCGTCTGCCCGCCTTTGGAGACGGCCGGACGATCCAGGGGTCACTACCGCCCGGGTTGCAGCGACCGGTGCCGACTACCACACCGGTTTACCCGGCGTTCCATCAACTGCGGGACGCCGGGGGCCGGGAGCACTCGCTAGCTTGAGCGCGCCGGTGCAGCGGGTGCCGGTTCAGTGGAGCAAGGGATGGCACATGGCCTCACCACCCTCAAGACCGTTACCGATTCCGTGGCGAGGCACGAGCCGAAGAAGCGGACTCGTGCTGTTCGTCGTACTCGCGGCGCTTCTCGCGCCGCTCACCACCCCTACTCCGTCGACCGCGGCACCCTCCTCCGCGGCCGGCTCCGCACAGGCGGCCACGTTCGACGGCAGGCCGGTGCAGTTCTGGAACTCCGTACTGATCGATGTCTTCCGGCGGCAGACGAACGTGGGCCCCGGCCCGCTCGCCAGGGCCGCGGCGATGATGAACGCGGGTATCTACGACGCGGAGAGCGCCTACCAGCGGACCTGGCACTCCCTGGAGTACGAACCCTTCCTGGAGGCGCCCAAGTACTCCGGGGCCCCCTTGGTGGAGGGACCCGACGAGGAAGAGCGCGTCATCGGCCACACCGCGCGCAACCTCCTGGTCCGGCTCTTCCCCGCCCAGACGACGTTCATCAACAGCCGCTTCAAGGAGCGCTTCGGCAACGAGTGGACCGACTTCGACGTCCTCAAGCCGCTGGTGGCCGAGCCGGTCGCCGACCGGATCTGGAACGCCCGTTACGACGACGGCTCCGGCGAAGGCAAGTCGTACACCGTGGAGGACAAGCCGGGCGCCTGGCGTCCGACCGGCGGCACCTGCGCCCTGGAGAGCGACGCCGTGGACCCGGACTGGGGGCTCGTACGGCCGTTCGTCCTGTCCTCGGGAGCGCAGTTCCGGCCCGCGACGCCCGAGACCTACGGCACGTACGAGGTGCTCCTGGCGAGCCAGGCATACCAGGCGCAGGTGGACGAGGTGCGCAGGCTCGGTTCGGCGACCTCGACGGCGCGCACCGCCGACCAGACCGCGACGGCCTGGTTCTGGGCCAACGACGCGGACGGCACCTACAAGCCGGTGGGACAGCTGCTTTCCATCACCACGACCGTCGCCGACCAGCAGAACCTGAAGACCTACCGGACGGCACGGCTCTTCGCGATGCTGTCGCTGGCGATGGCGGACGGTGCGATCGCCGAGTGGGACGTCAAGTACAAGACGCCGATCGACCTCTGGCGGCCCGTCTCCGCGATTCAGGTGGGCCTGAACGACCCGACCTGGCAGCCGCTGGGGCCCACCCCCTGCTTCCCCGCCTGGGCGTCCGGTCACGCGACCTTCGCCGGCGCGTGGGAGACCGTGATGAGGGAGGCGTTGGGCACCGACCAGATCTCCTTCACCGCCACCACCGACGAGCCCAGGTCACCGGTCAGGAACCGGACGTTCAACAGCTTCAGTGCCGCGGCGGAGGAAAACGCGCTCAGCCGCCTGTACCTGGGCGTCCACTACCGCTGGGACGCCGACGACGGACTCGAGCTGGGACGTGACGTGGCCACGTACGTCATCGGCAACGAACTCCAGGAGCTGTGAGGCACCGACATCGCCGCAGCACCGCCGATCCGACCGGATCGGCGGTGCTGCGGCCGCCTCACGCCATCCGTTCACCTGCCGAGGAGTCCCGCGGGCTGGAATCTCTGCGGCGAGGTGGCCGGGGGACGGTGTCGCGGTCCGGGGTCTCGTTCCCGGACTGGGGAAAGATCACAAAGCTCCTCAAGCCTGTCCACATGGCGTAGATGTCGCTCGATTCCACCGGCGAGGGCCAAGCCCGCTGGACCATGCGCTGGGAGACCGCTGAACGTTTTCGGTATCACCTTCGACGGCCGCCTTTCCGCAAGCGGGAAATCGACGAAGCGCCGTGGCACTTGCCCAAAAAGCGGAGAACGAGGTGATCCGGGCGTTCGCCGGGAGGAAGGACCGGGGCCAGGGCTTCGAACGTCCTGCGCATCGCCTCGTCCGAGAAGGCCGCGAGTGTCTCGGTCGCCTGGAGCACGGTCCCGCCCGAGGCGAGGGACGCGGCCCGGTGGAAGGCTCCGGACCTCTTCAGCGAGAAGCCGACCCCGCACGAGTTCGTCACGACGTCGGCACCTGCGGCCGAAGGCCGCCTGCCCAGCCGGAATGCCGAGATCCTCCCGTCCCGATCAAGCCAGTGCCTTCCTCCGCACGGGGTACCCGGTCGGCCGCCGTCTGCGCCCGGGCAGGGGTTTCCGTGCGCGGTCCGGGTACCCGGGACCCATGAACCATGCCCCTGACGAACCCCGGCTGCCCGCACCGCGCGGCCCGGTGAGCGGTGCCGTACGGGACCATCTGCGCGGCACCGGACCGCTGCCCTCCGAGGACGGCATCGCGGCGGCCCCGGTGTACGGCGACGACCTCCAGCTCGCCCTGTACCTCTGTTACGAGCTGCACTACCGCGGGTTCGCGGGCGTGGACCCGGACCTGGAATGGGATCCCGGGCTGCTGCGCACCCGCGCCGCACTGGAGCGGCGTTTCCTCACCGCTCTCCGCGCGGACGCCCGGCGGCACGACAGCGTCGGCGACGCACTCGCGGGGATCCTGGTGGAACCGGTGGACGGCACGGGCGTCAGTCACTTCCTGCGCGACAAGGGCGAGCTGTGGCAGCTGCGCGAGTACGCCGCCCTGCGGTCCCTGTACCACCTCAAGGAGGCGGACCCGCACGCCTGGGTGCTGCCCCGGCTGCGAGGACGGGCCAAGGCGGCGATGGCGGCGGTGGAGTTCGACGAGTACGGCGGCGGCAGGGCCGACCGCGTCCACGCCCGTCTGTTCGCCGACCTGATGGATGACTTGGGTCTGGACACGACGTACGGCCACTATCTGGATGCCGCCTGTTCCGAGCTCCTCGTCACGGTGAACCTCATGTCGCTGTTCGGCCTGCACCGCTCCCTCAGGGGCGCTCTGGTGGGCCACTTCGCCACGGTCGAGATCACCTCGTCGCCGGGCTCCCGGCGGCTCGCGGAGGCGATGCGCCGTACCGGCGCGGGGCCCGCCGCCGAGCACTTCTACGACGAGCACGTGGAGGCGGACGCGGTGCACGAGCAGGTGGTGCGCCACGACGTCATCGGCGGTCTGCTGGAGGACGAACCGCATCTCGCCCCGGACATCGCCTTCGGTGTGGACGCCACCGTGTTCACCGAGGACCTGCTCGGTGAGCGGCTGCTCGCCGACTGGCGGGAGGGCCGTTCGTGCCTGCGCCCTCCCCTGGCTCAGCAGGTCACCCATGACTCCTGAGCACAGGGGTACTCGGCAGGCTGTGAAATCACTCGTACCACCGGGCGTCTACGCCCCTCAAGAGGACACCGAACTGCTGACCGGCGCCCTGTTCGAGGAGCCCGTGCCCCCGGGCGCCGACGTTCTCGACGTGGGAACCGGGTCCGGCGCGCTGGCGGTCGCCGCCGCGCGGCGCGGCACCCGCGTGACCGCGGTCGACGTGTCGTGGCGGGCGGTGTGCGCGACGCGGGTCAACGCGTTGCGGGCCGGTGTGCCCGTCCGGGTCCGGCAGGGAAATCTGTTCGCTCCGGTGCGGGGCCGGTCGTTCGACCTGATCCTCGCCAATCCCCCGTACGTTCCGGCCCCCGGCGGCCGGAGGCTGCCGCGTGGTGCGGCACGGGCCTGGGACGCGGGCGGTGACGGGCGGCTCGTCCTGGACCGGATCTGCCGGGAAGCTCCTGATCTGTTGCGGCCCGGCGGTGCGCTGCTGCTGGTGCAGTCCGCGCTCAGCGGTCCCGAGCTGACGCTCGGCCGGCTGCGGACGGCCGGGCTGAAGGCCGCGGTGACGCGGCGCCGGCGCATCGCCTTCGGTCCGGTGCTGCGGGACAGGGAGCACTGGCTGCGGGAGCGAGGGCTGCTGCCTCCGGCGGAGAACGAGGAAGAGCTGGTGGTGGTCCGTGCCGAACTCCCCGTCTGACGCCCCGCGGCGCGTCACCGTGCAGCGCAAGGGCCCGCTGTTGCTGGAGGGGCCGGTGGAGGTGGAGCTGGAGGACGGCACGGTCGTGTCCTCCGACCGCTTCCGGGTGGCCCTGTGCACCTGCCGCCGCAGCCGGCGGTACCCGTGGTGCGACACCAGTCACCGCGAGCGGGGGTGAGTCCGCGCGGTCCGTGAAAAGTCCGGAGGCCGGCGGGCGGCCCCACTCCGCCCGCCGGCCTCCTTGCGCGGGATCGCACGTTCCGCGTGGGGGCCCGCACTCCCCAAATCTGCGGGCCGCCGCGCGGTCACGGGAACCGTGCGATCCCGGTCTCAGAACGCGAAGACGCTCGAACCGTGAGCGCTCATCACGCACGCGTTGGAGAAGATCCGCTCGTAGGAGACGCGCTGTCCCTGCCACACCCCGTCGACGGTGACGAGCACCGGGTCGTACTGCTTGGTGCAGAAGACGCCCTCCCGCATCGTCAGCGCGTCGAGGTCACCGCCGACGCCGCTCAGGTCCGCGCACGCGGAGGCGGCGGCCGGGTGGGTGCCCGAGGGGCCGGGGGCGCAGGTCAGGGTGACCGCGCGTTCCGGCGTGACGGTCGCCGCGCTGTCGCCGTGGCCCACGGTGAGGACCAGGGCCGAGGGGGCATAGAGCGCGGACGGGGCATCTCCCGGGGCGGCCGACGCGGCCCCGGACAGGGGTACGCAGACGGCTGCGGCCGTCAGGCCGAGGACGGTGGCCCAGCGCGCGGTGTTCCGCATTGTGTGCATCCTTCCGCTTTGTTTCTTCGGGTCGCCGGCCCGTGCTCGGTGGTGTCGGACCGGCGTGCCGGAGTCTGCCGAGTTCGCGGCGGAAACTCACATCGGATGTGCAGATTCAGGTAACATTGCGTGTTGAATCAGTGGCGTGAAGTGACGACACGAGGAGGGGTCGACCCGGTAACCGGGCGGCTTCCGCATATGCGAAGTGGCCAGGTGGCCGAATACCCGCTGCTCCACAATCGGCCTGAAACATTCCGATTCCGCTGTCGGCGGACCGTTCCGCCACCCCTTGTGTTCATGAGGAGCACGCGTAATGGTCATTACATGATTACGAACGAGCAGCGGGAGCACCTGCGGGGCTGGTTCGCGGGCCGGCTCCCCGACGACCTCTTCGAGGAACTGGCCGAACTCACGGTCGACCGCGAGGAGATCACGGTGATCGGGCGCATTCCCGGCCCCCGGCCGGCCGAGGACGCCTCGCCGGCCGAGCGGGAGGCGGCGGTCGAGGGACGGATCCGGGAGTTCAGGGAGCGCACCCGGGGCGACCGGATGGCGGTGGCCCGGGACGCCGAGCGCCGCTTCGGCCGGAAGGTCTCCTGGGGCGTGGAGTGCGGGGGCCACCGCACCCTGTTCACGCACGTGGCCGCTCCCGTCATGACGCGGCTGCGCCAGCCGGAGCGCCAGGTCCTCGACACCCTGATCGCGGGCGGAGTGGCCCGCAGTCGCAGCGAGGCGCTGGCCTGGTGCGTGCGTCTGGTCCAGCGGCACACCGACGACTGGCTCACCGAACTGCGCGAGTCGCTGGAACATGTCCGGCAGGTGCGGGACCGGGGGCCGGACGGCGAATTCCGGGAGGGCGAGGCGGCGGCCGACGGCGACTGAACGGCATGGTCAGTGGCGTCCCTCACGGTGCGGGCATGACTCGATTCGCATGGGCGGCCGGTGCGTGGCTCGGGACATGGGCGTGGGACGAGGTCGCGGCGGAACCGCGCGGCGGGGGCACGAGGTTCACCCCCTGACACCGTCCGGCCACTGGAGGAGCTGCCGGCGACCTACGCCGAGTGCCTGCTCGACGGCCCGGAGCCCCCGCCCGTCGTGACGCAGCTGCTGAAGAGCGACAGCTGGGAGCTGGTCACGATGGACACCGGGCCGGCCGATGTCCTCCCGGCCACGGCAGCCGGCCCGGGTCCTGCACGAGGCGGCCACCGGTCGCTGAACTCCCGGTCACCCGGAGCTGGACGGACCCCGCACATACCAGCCAGTATGCGTCGGGACGGTGCGGCTCGAGGAGACGGGGCGGGACGGATGGCGAAGCACTGGGGCGACTTCCAGTACGAGATCTACCTGAACGGGATGACGGGTGCCGTGCCCCGGCTGCCGACCGATCTGACCCGGCTGGAAAAGCTGACCGAGCAGCGGCTCGGCCCCGGACCGGTCGGATACGTCGCCGGCAGCGCGGGGGACGGCAGCACCGCCCGCGCCAACCGGGCCGCGCTCGACCGGCGTCGGATCGTGCCGCGCATGCTGCGGGACGTGCACGCACGTGATCTGTCGGTGGAGGTCCTGGGCCGCGCGTTGCCGGCGCCGCTGGCGCTGGCGCCGGTCGGGGTGCTGTCGATCATGCATCCGGACGCGGAGTCGGCGGCCGCCCGGGCAGCGGCCGCACAGGGCGTGCCGTTCGTTCTGTCCTCCGCGTCCAGCACCCCGATGGAGCAGGTCGCGGCGTCGATGGGCGAGGCGGAGCGCTGGTTCCAGCTGTACTGGCCGAAGGACGTGGAGGTGGCCCGGAGCTTCCTGGACCGGGCGAAGGCCGCCGGATTCACGGCGCTCGTCGTCACCCTGGACACTCCTCTGCTGTCCTGGCGCCCACGTGATCTGGACCAGGCCTATCTGCCGTTCCTGCACGGGGTGGGCACCGCCAACTACTTCTCGGACCCGGCGTTCCGGGCAGGCCTGACCAAGCCGGTGCACGAAGACCCCAACGCGGCGGTGATGCACTTCGTGAGCATGTTCGCCGACCCCGCCAAGACCTGGCCGGACCTCGCGTTCCTGCGGGAGAACTGGGACGGCCCGATCGTGCTCAAGGGTGTGCTCCATCCCGACGACGCCCGGCTCGCCGCCGACGCCGGGATGGACGGTGTGATCGTGTCCAACCACGGCGGCCGCCAGGTGGCCGGGGCGGTCGCGGCGGCGGACGCGCTGCCCGGCGTGGCGGAAGCCGTCGGCGACCGGCTCACCGTGCTGTTCGACAGCGGGGTCCGCACCGGCGACGACGTCTTCAAGGCGCTCGCCCTCGGTGCACGGGCGGTCCTGGTGGGACGCCCGTACGTCTACGGTCTCGGCCTCGACGGCCAGGCGGGCGTGGAACACGTCATCCGCTGCCTGCTCGCCGAACTCGACCTCACCCTGGCCCTGTCGGGCCACGCCACACCGGCCACGCTCGGCCCCGACTCCCTCACGGACGCCACCATCTGACCCGCCCCGGCGTACCCCCTCCGGCCCCGCCGCCCCGGTAACGGACCGTGGCCGCCTCTACCAGCCCAGCCCAGCCCGGCCCGGCCTCGCGCCGTGCGGCCGGTGCGGTGCCCCCTGCGGGGGCCTCGCACCGGCCCCGGACGTTCACGCCAGTGGTTCGGGCACCTTCGCCTGGCGGGCCGGTGGGGTGTCCGACCCTGTGGTGGAGAGGGAGTCCGTGGCCGTTCGTACGGGTTCGGCCGCCCAGCGCTGGTTCACCGTCCGGTCACGTACCTTGACGACGATGTCGGCGTTCGCGTCAGGGGTGGCGGGGGTGAGGGCCAGCTGTCCGTCCCAGCGGGGCAGCAGCTCGCCCTGGAAGGTGAGGTCGTAGCGCACGTCGTCACGGCGAGCGTCGTCGGCGTCGGCACAGGTGCCCAGGACGACGACACCGGCGTCCTTGTGCGAGTCCAGGCACAGACCGGGGTCCGCCACGCTGCGCAGCAGCCCGTCGTCCTCGTACGTCCACTGCTGGGTCCACTCCGAGGAGCACTCCGCCAGCCGGGCGCCCAAGCCGTCCTGCGGTTCGCCCCTGGTGTCGAGGCAGAGTCCGGAGGCGACGTTGCGCAGGCGCGTGCGCCCCGGCGCGGTGGGGAGCCCGGCGGCGCCGGGCGGCGACGCGGACGGCACGGCGGCACGGCCGCCCGCCGCGCCGGTGGAGCCCGTCGGGTCGGCTCCGCCCCCGTCCGGTGTGGAGGACCCGGCGATGAGCACACTCACCAGCACTCCGGCGGACACCGCGCCGAGTCCGGTCAGCAGGGTCCTGGTGGAGCGCACCGGGTCCGGGAGCGCGATGCCCGTGAGACGGTCGGGAACGGGAATCCGGGACAGCAGACGGTGCCGGCCGCTGCCGGATTCCCCGTCTCCGCCCCGGTGCCGGCGCCGGGCGGCCCGGCCGCCGCGCGGGCCGGCCGTGGCGCGCCCCGGGCGTGAGTCGAGATAGCGCCGCGCGCCCCACCCGAGCACCGCCTCGGCGATCAGCGTGCCCAGCCCTCCCTCGAAGTGGCTCAGTTGTTCGGCCGCGTTCCGGCAGTAGCGGCACTCCGCCAGATGCTGCCGGACGTCCGGCAGCAGCGCCCCGCCCCGGCGGATGGGGACGTCGAGGAGACGGTTGTAGAAGCGGCAGTCCTTCGTCGGTGCCAGTTCCTGATGGGCATGAGCAAGACCTTGACGGAATTTTTCCCGTGCCTGTTCGAGTGCGCCCGATGCGATGTCGGGATCCATGCCCAGCAGACCGGCGGGTACGGAAATCGGCTCGGCCTCGACCTCGACATGCCAGAGCAAACAGCGCGCGAGTGCGGGCAGGTACCGGAATGCCCGTTGAGCGAGTGAGCGGTTTTCCGGAGTCATGGTCGTCGCCGCGCGCATGCCGCGTCCGCCGGCCGGTTTCTGCAGCCCCGGCAGAACTCCGGCTATTCGGTCGTCGGCGGCCCACTCCCGGACCGTGTCCCGCACTCCGACCAGCAGTACCGGCCGGAGCGCGACGGCCGATTCGCCGACGGCGACCCGGTCCAGGACGCGGTGCAGGGCGGCTGCGGTGACCATGGCGGCCGTCTGTCCCGACGAGGCGAGGCAGACGGCCGCGTAGTCCTGCATCGGCCGCCAGTGCCGCGCCGTCAACAGCGCGACGGAATGGGCGGCCTCGCCCTCCGGACTGCCCCGCAACCGCGCGGCGAGGGCCTCGTCGGATTCCCCGGGATCCCCGCCCGGCGGCGGATAGGGAGGTCGAGGGGGGTGGGGGGTGTGCACTGAGATGGTTCCTTCCCACAGCGCATGTGACATTCGAGCGTTTCCGACGCCGAAAAAGGGAGCCTGATGGGTGCATACCTCTTTGGCGTGGCGCGGGGGGTGCGAATTCACCGGCGGCGAATCGGGATCCGGTTCATCAACTCGCGTGCGTCCCCGGTCTTTACCCCCTCGCGGGTGGCTCACTCTCGCACAACCGGCACTCGGCCAACAAGGCGGTCGGGCAACATCTGCGCGTTGACAGAAAGTCAGAAAGGGACGGCGGCCTGTGGCCTCCGCTCCGGCTTTCGACGCCGGTTTTCCCGTCGTTCACATCACGGGTGACCAGAGTGACGGCCGACACTCATCCGCGCACCCGCCGGACGCGCGGCACCCCGGGCGAGGTCCGCCCTCACACGACAGCCCCACGCACGCTTCCGGCGCGCGCAGGAACACCGTCAACTGGTCACGACCCTTCTCGGAGGTCACGCGCAGAGACGGCGGCTCTCCTGCGCGCACGGCCGTCCGCCCCGATCCTCCCGCCCTCACCCGGCGGCCCCCAGGGCGGGGTGTCCCGCGCACGCCGTACGGCGCGGTCTCATATCTGCCAGGAGCGCAGCCGGTCGGCCGCACCGTAGACGTCCACCTCGGCGGCGATCAGATCACGGGCCAGATCGACCAGGGCGCCGTAGGGCGGGTCGATGCCGGCCCCGCTGACGAACATGTAGGCGACGGCCGTGGCACAGGCGAAGCGGGCGTTGGCCGAGGGCAGCGGCCTGAGCACGGCCAGGGTGTGCAGCAGGGCGGCCGCCCGCCAGGCCGCGTCGGAGTTCACTCCCAGCCGGGGCGGGTCCACCCGATGCCGGGCGACGGCCGCGACCAGGGCGGAGAAGTCGGTGACGGTGGGTTGGTCCGGAAGGACCTCCTCGTGCCGCTGGAGCAGCCAGGGCACGTCGATGTGCAGCACGGGTGCCATCGGTCAGGCGGCCCGCCCCTCGCCCTTGGCAGGAGGTTCGTCGTCCGGGAAGGCGGCGGCGAACTCGTCCTTGTGGGAGGCGAAGAACCGGCGAAAGGCTTCCGCACCCTCCTGCAGGGCGCGGTGGCGGGCTATGTCCGCCGCGGCCGCCTCCCGCACGAGCGCCTTCATGGACGTACCGCGTTCCTTGGCGATCTGCCGCAGGTCCTCGAGCTCGCGGTCGCTGAACTCCACGTTGAGAGCTGGCATGGCATTACGGTACCGCTCGGGTACTTACTCGTAAATACCCGCAGGTCAATGGACACGGCAAGGGGTACCACCGAACCCGCGGCATGGCTGTTGTCCGCCAGGACGCGGGTTCTCGCCGCTCCGGGGCGGGGGGGGGGGGGGGAGAGGGGGCGGAGTGGTCCCCGCCCTTGTTGGCCCCGAAAGAGGGCCTCCCGGGGCGTGGCGCGGTCCCATTTGTGTTTTTGTTGTTGGTTTACCCAGA
>NZ_JBVIIM010000005.1:72482-86436 GCF_055569765.1 Streptomyces sp. NPDC031365
AAAGGGAGGGGGAAAAGAAAAGGGAGACCCAAAAACCCGAGAGGGTTCGGTTGCCCACAAGGGCGTGTTTCCCCCCCGCCCCGGGCCGGTGGCCGGACGCCCCCCGCCCCGGGATCGGCCTCAGCCCTGATCGGCCACGAAGGAGGCCATCCGGGTCAGTGCCGCGTTCCAGTTGATCGTGTGCTCGTTGGTCGACCAGGACTGGATGTCGTCGATGAAGCAGAACTGTCCGACACAACCCTGGAGTTTCGACTGGGCGAAGGGATCCTGAATGCTGGAGTTCGGCCCGCCGGAGAGCGTGCCGGCCGGCGGGTTCGGCAGGTTGGCGTCGAGCTGACGGGCGTACCAGCGGCTGTGCTGGTTCTGCGCGTGGACCTCGCCGTAACCGGTGACGTAGGAGATGTTCAGTGCGTTGCGGCCCAGGATGTAGTCCATGCTCTGCAGCGCGCCGTCACGGTACTTCGCGGCGCCGGTGAGGTCGTGGGCGGTGGCGAGGACGACAGCATTGTTGAGCACCTGGTGGCTGGAGCCCCAGTCGTAGACGTTGCCGGCCGGTGCGTACGGCATGCCGTACGGGTGGGCCTTCAGCGTGGCCAGGTAGCGGTCGGCGCCCTGGATCACGGAGCGGCGGACCTTGTCCTTCTCCTTGCCGGGCAGCCGGTTCGGCACGGTCGCGAGGTCGAGCCGGCCGGCCGCGGCGGTGCGCGCCCAGTCGAAGCCGGTCGGGCCGAAGATGTCGGCGGTGTGCACCGGGGAGTCCAGCACGTACTCCCTGAACTGCCGCTCCCCCGTGGTGATGAACAGCTCCGCGGCCGCCCAGTAGAACTCGTCGGACACGGTGTCGTCGGGGTAGGCGCCGCCGCCGATGCCGTCGTCCGGGTCGGCGAGCAGGTCCGGGTGGGCGAGGGCCGCCGTCCAGGCCTTGCGCGCGGCCGCCAGGGTCGTGGCGGCGAACTCCTTGTCGTAGGAGCGGTACAGCCGTGCCGCCTGGGCGGCCGTGGCCGCGAGGTTCAGGGTGGCGGCGGTGGTCGGCGGGTGCAGTTCCCGCTTCTGCGGATCGTCGCTGGGCAGCAGCGGCAGCCCGGTCCACTGCTCGTCGTGGATCTTGTGGTGGGCCATGCCGGCCAGCGGCTCACCCTCGGGGACCTGCATCTTCAGCAGGAACTCCAGTTCCCAGCGGGCCTCGTCGAGGATGTCCGGGACCTTGTTGCCGCTTTCCGGGATGTTCAGGGTGCCGTCACCGAGCTTGTCCGCCTCGCCGGTGCGGGCGTGCCGGGCGCGTTCGTAGGTGCTGAGCACCTCCCACGTGCTGATGCCGCCGTTCACGACGTACTTGCCGTGGTCGCCGGCGTCGTACCAGCCGCCGGTGACGTCGAGGGTGTAGTCGCACACACCCGGCTGACAGGGCACCGCGCCGTCGCCCTGGTTGGGCGCCACACCGACGTGTCCGGCCGGGCGGCCGTAGCCGGGGCGCAGGTCGTCGCGGATCGGGGTGCCGCTGCGCTGGGTGTAGTAGTACTTCGCCGAGTCCAGCCGCAGCCGCTCGTACGCGCGTCCGTCGATGTCGAAGGGGCGGCTGGTCTCGCCGTCCACGGCCAGGGTGTAGCCGCTCCCGCGCCCCCGGTGGGAGCCGAAGTCGAGGGAGTGGACGTTCTGCCCGGAGGAGCCGTCCACGCCCCGCGGCACGGTCCACCCCTTGCGGACCACCCTTCCGTCGTCGTCCTTCAGCTTCCAGGGCAGCCGCTCGGTGGCGTCGGTCACCAGGGTGGCGTTCTTCGGCCCGGAGGGCAGGTAGGCGACCTGGTTCACCCGGATGCGGGGGCCGGTGTCGGGCTCGTACGGTTCGGGGGCGACCCCGCCGAGCAGGGACACGTCGTCCACGCAGAACCGCCACGGGTCCGCACTGCCGCCGAGCTGGAAGCCGACCTGCCCCTGGGTGGTGTCGACGGGTGAGGTGAACGTGTACGAGTAGGTGTCCCCCGAGACGCTGAGCTGCGGGGACACCTCGTAGTAGGTGTTGTACGGCTCCACCTGCAGGCCGACGATCGCCCGCACGGCGTGCCCGGCGGGCGATCCGTCCGCGCTGAAGGAGAAGCGGTACGTCTCCCCCTCCACCAGGGTGATGTCGTTCTGGCCGACGGCCGCGTCCCAGCGGTTGGCGGTGCCGCCGGGGACGTCGGCGCACAGGCGGCCCTCGGACGGGCCCGCGGTGACGTTGGCGGAGGCCCACCAGGAGTCGGTGCCGTTGTCGAAGGTTCCGTTGCGGACCTGCTCGACCTCGTCGGCCCCGGCCGGGGCGGCGGGCAGCGCGGTGAGGGCGGTCGCCAGCAGGCCGGTCAGGGACAGCAGAGCGGTGCTGCGTCTGTTCACGTCTTGGCTCCTCTGGGGAGGTGCGGCGTCATGGGAGCGCTCCCATTTCCGTACGCGGACCATGGTTGTGGCAGGTGTGACGGTCCGTCAACGGTTGGGACAGGACTGGTGACGGTCCACCCGGTCCCCGGACGCGCACCGGCTTCACGTTCGCGCCGGGCCCCGACGCACTAGGCTGGGACTCTGGCGATACACCGGATCACGGTGAGTGTGCGCGATGGAGTGGCGACGATGAGGCCGGACGACCCGTTCGACGATGCCGTGACGGCCAGGGCCGTCATCGCCGCCGACGGCACGCTCGCGCGGTGGAGCGAGGGTGCGCGCCTGCTGCTGGGCCATACGGCCGAGGAGGTCGTCGGGCGCCCGGCCGCCGAGCTGCTGGTCGACGGGTCGGTCCCGCCCCGGCTGCCGGCGGACCGCTGGAGCGGCACCCTCGCGCTGCGGCGCCGGGACGGTGGCACCGTCACCGTGTGGGTGCTCGCCCATCACCGGCAGCCGGGGGGCGACGGGCCCGGAGAGTGGCTCGCCGTCACTCCACTGGAGGCATCGGAGCTCGAACTGCCCGACGACCAGCTGGTCAGGGCAGCCGTGTTCCAGTCGCCCTGCGCCACGATGGTCTTCGACGAGGCACTGCGGCTGCGCGGGGTCAACGACACCATGGCGTACCTCCTCGGGCTGCCGGCCGGCCACCTGCGCGGGCTGCGGCCCACCGACGTCGGCGGCCGGCCGCAGCACACCGAACTCGAGCGGCACCTGGACCAGGTGCTGCGCACCGGCCGGCCGTACGAGATGCAGACGTACATGAAGGCCACCGGCGAAAGCCACGCACACGCCTGGCTGGCCCGGCTCGCGCCGCTCACCGACCGGGCCCGCCGGGTGCGGGGCGTGTGCGTGACGGTGCACGACTTCACCGGGCAGTACCGGGCGCGGGAGCGGCTGCAACTGGTCAACGAGGCCAGCATGCGCATCGGTACCACCCTGGACGTCACCCGAACGGCGCAGGAGCTGGCGGAGGTCTGCGTCCCCGCGCTGGCCGACTTCGTGAGCGTGGACCTGCTGGAGCCCGACGAGCCCGGAGGCGAGCCCGCCGCCCCGCTGACCGCGCCGGTCTCGCTGCGCCGGGTCGCCCATCAGTCCCTCACACCGGGCAGCCCAGAAGCGACCGCCGAGGTGGGCGAGGTGGTCGTCTACCCGGCTGCCGCACCGCATGCCGACTCGCTGATCGCGGGCCACAGCATCATGGCCTCGGTGCCCTCCGGTGAGCTCGACCCGTGGCTCGCCGTGGACGACGCGCGGGCCCGACAGATCCTCGCGCACGGCGTGCACTCGATTCTGTCCGTCCCGCTCCAGGCCCGCGGCACCACGCTCGGTGTCGCCGCCTTCTCCCGCTTCAGCCACCCCGAGGCGTTCACCCACGACGACGTGCTGCTCGCCGAGGAGGTCACCGCCCGCGCCGCCGTCTGCATCGACAACGCCCGTCGCTACTCCCGCGAGCGCGAGACCACCCTCGCGCTCCAGCGCAGCCTGCTCCCCCGCGCCCTGCCGCGCACGGCCGCCGTGGAGGCGGCCACCCGCTATCTGCCGGCCGCCCGCTCCGGGGTGGGCGGCGACTGGTTCGACGTGATCCCGCTGTCCGGGATGCGGGTGGCCATGGTGGTGGGGGACGTGGTGGGCCACGGCATCCAGGCGTCCGCGACCATGGGCCGGCTGCGCACGGCGGTACGCACCCTCGCCGACATCGACCTGGCCCCCGACGAACTGCTCACCCACCTCGAGGACCTGGTCCACCACCTGTCCCAGGAGTCGGGCGGCGCGCCCGGTCAGGGCGAGGTCGGCGCGACCTGTCTGTACGCGGTGTACGACCCGGTGTCGCGCCGTTGCACCCTGGCCCGGGCGGGGCACCCCGCTCCGGTACTGATCCCGCCGGGCGGCACGGCCCGGCACATCGACCTGCCGTCCGGCCCGGCGCTGGGCACGGGCGGGCTGCCTTTCGAGTCCGCCGAGCTGGAGCTGCCCGAAGAAGCGGTTCTGGCGTTCTACACCGACGGGCTGGTGGAGTCCCGCGGGCGGGACACCGAGACCGGGTACGCGCTGCTGCGGGAGGCACTGTCCGACGCGTCCGGCCCGCTCGACGAGACCTGCGACCGTGTGCTGCAGTCCGTGCTGTCACCGGGCGGCGCGACCGACGACGTGGCCCTGCTGCTGGCCCGGACCCACGGGCTGCCGGCCGCGCAGGTCGCCACCTGGGACATTCCCGCCGACCCGGCGCTGGTCGCCCCCATCCGCAAGCAGGTGCTCGACCAGCTGGCCGCCTGGGCGCTGACCGAGGCCTCGTTCACCGCGGAGCTGGTGGTGAGCGAGCTGGTCACCAACGCCATCCGGTACGGCGCCCCGCCCATCCGGCTCCGGCTGATCCACGATTCCTCGACGCTGATCTGCGAGGTGTCCGACACCAGCCACACGGCCCCGCATCTGCGCCGGGCCAAGTCCTGGGACGAGGGCGGCCGGGGCCTGCTGCTGGTCGCCCAGCTCACCCAGCGCTGGGGCAGCAGGCACACGGCCGACGGCAAGACCATCTGGTCGGAGCTGTCCCTGGCGGACGAGAGGTGAGACGGGGTGCGCCGGTCTCCCGGGGCGCCCGGAGCAGTCCAGCGGCTCCCGGCGTCCCCCGCCCCGACGGCACCGGGTCGGCAGCCCCGAACGCGGACCCCACGACTCCCCGCGCGCCGACGCTCGTCTCCTCCTCCAGCCGTTCCCCCGGACAACCGCCCGGGACGCCGCCTCATGGACACGGCCGGCACCCGGTGACAGACACCGAAGCCTTCCCAGCGGCCCCTGCCTCGCCACCCGGACGGAAGCACCGGTCACACAGTCAGCGGGCGGAACGCCTCCTCGCCCAGGGTCCCCCCACTCGCGCCGCGTCCGGGCACACCGCAGGTCATGCACCCGGGCAGATCCGCGACACCTCCAGGCCCGTCGAACCGGGCTGCACGTACCGCCTCGTTGCCGCTCCCGCCCGCGGGGAGCCTGCTTGCCAGGGGAGCGTACGTGCGCGCCGTCGAAGCCGGGTGCGCGTCAGTCCCGCCGCAGCAGGTCCAGCGCCCGCTCCCAGCCGAACTCCGGGCGCTCGCCGTCAGGTTCCGCCTCGCCCGCGTACGGATCGCCGAAACGCACGCCCATGCCACGCAGCCGGGCGAGGCTGTCCCGGTAGGCGGGATGGGCGGCCAGCGCGCCGGAGACGCACGGCAGGACGGCGATCGGCACACCGAGACCGGCGGCCTCGGCCAGGGTACCGAGGGCGAGGGTGTCCGCGATCCCGGCCGCCCACTTGTTGACGGTGTTGAAGGTGGCGGGTGCGACCACCACGGCGTCGGGGGCCGGGAAGGGGCGCGGCTCGCCCGGGGTGCGCCAGGCGGACCTGATCGGGCGGCCGGTCTGTACCTCGACGGCGGCGGCGTCGAAGAAGCCGTTCATCGCGACCGGTGTCGCGATGACACCGACCTCCCAGTCACGTTCCTGTGCGCGGGTGATCAGCTTGCTGACGTCCGCGGCGGCACCGGCGGCGCAGACCACGACGTAGAGGAAGGGCTTCTCGGTCACCCGGAAACCTTAGTCTCCGACGGAAAACCGATTGCCCGTCCCGGAGGACGGGCTCCAGGACGACCCGGAACTCGACGTCGACTCGACCCAGCTCCGCCACCAGGACGTGCACGCCGAGGGCTTCGGAACAGCTGCGTGATCAGGCGAAGCCGGCGGCAGGCGCGCGGGATTCCGTCGGCTGTGAGCTCATCGGTGGCCGCACCACGACAGGGGGCGGAACTGGGTGTGGAGTCCTCGTCAAGCGACGGCTCCCTTCGGGTGGTGGCGGCGCAGGTTGGCGGCGAGGATGCGGTCGAGCGTGCGGTCGGGCAGGATCCGGACCAGGCGGGTGATCAGGGCGGCGTCCCGGCCCGCGGTGTAGCGGGTGCGCGGCTTGCGGGTTGTCACGGCCTTCGCAATGACCCGGGCGGCGGCGTCGGCGGTCAGGCCCGAAGCGGTGCCCGTGGCCATCAGTTTGTTGTTCGCCTGGACCAGGCTGCCGTAGCGCTCGTCCTGCTCCGGCGTCATCAGGACGGCCAGATCGTTCGCCGCCCGGACCCCGCGGGCGGCCATCTCCGTGCGGACGCCGCCAGGCTGGATCACGACCACCTGTACGCCCAGCGGCGCGACCTCACGGCGGAGCGAGTCGCTGACCGCCTCCAGGGCGAACTTCGTGCCGGCGTACGCACCGTATGTGGCCATGGCGGCCGTACCACCGACCGAGCTGATGTTGATCACGCGGCCCTTGCTGCGCAGCAGTGCGGGCAGGAGCGCCTGAGTGACGGCGATGTGGCCGAACAGGTTGACTTCGAACACCCGCCGCCACTCCGCGAGTGGCAGGGCTTCGACCGCGGCGTTCACCTGGATGCCGGCGTTGTTGACGAGCGCGTGCAGCGCGCGCGGGTCGTCGGCGACACGCACGGCGAGTGCCTCCACCTGCTCGGGCTTGGTGATGTCGAGGATGACCGGCTCGATGCCAGTCGACCGGATGGAGTCGGCGTCACGGACGCGTCGCACGCCGGCCAGGACGTGAAATCCCTGACGGGCCAGTTCGCGGGCGGCCGCCGCGCCCATGCCCGTGGAGGCTCCGGTTACGACGATCAGCTTCTGGGCTTCGGATGACATTGTCACCTGAACCAGGTTATCCATTCAGATGACACCGTCAACTGAATGTACGATGGGCGCCATGGTCACCCGTGCGGAATCCGCCGCCCTCACCCGCCGCGCTCTGCTCGACGCGGCCGCCGAGCTCCTCGACCTCGGCGGCCCCGAAGCCGTCACCCTGCGCGAGGTCGGCACGCGGGCAGGCGTGACGCGGGGAGCACCGTACCGGCACTTCACGGGCAAGGACAGCCTGCTGGATGCCGTCGCGACCGAGAGCTGGGAACGGATCGGCGACCAGATGCATGCCCTGCGGGCCGACCCGGCCCTGCCGGTCTCCGAGAAGCTGTGCGGCGCTCTCCGCGCCCTCATCGGCGTCGGCCGGGACCAGCCGTACAGGTACCAGTTGTTGTTCAAGCGGCCCGGGCACGGTCCGGGAGAGCGCGGTGAAGGGCTCGACCGCGTCATGCGCCAGCTCTGCGGACCGGAGGGCGACCCCGCCGCAGCCGTCCGCGCCTCAGTGCGCTTTCAGGACGAGTTCCTGGCCATCGTCGCCGCATTCGTAGGGGAACGGAACGCACGCCACTACGGAGCCCTGCTGCTGGCCGGCGCTCACGGCATCGCAGACATGGAACTCAGCGGCCACCTCAGCGAGGACACATGGCGCACCACCGCCGACGAGCTCGTCGACACCCTCGTCCGCCTGGTCGCGGACGCCGGCGAAACGACATAGCGACTCCGAAGCTGACGGCTCCGCCAGATCGCTCGCCCTCCCCGCATCGTCCCAGCCTGGCTCACGGAACCCCCCTGAACCGGCTACTCGCCGTGACCGAGGTCGTGAATGCCCAGCGCATACCCGACACCTCACCATGCGAGCCCACCAGTCCCGAGGCCCGTCCAGCGATGCCATTCGTCCAGATCTGGCAGCACAGGCAGATGCGCCGGTGACAAGCTGCCGAACATCTGGACCCTCCCCGACCGTTTATCGCTGAAATTCCAGGGTGCCTGGACGATTGGTCGGCAGTAGTCGACGATTCCCCTGCGAGGCACGGCCAGGCCCCATCTGCAGAAGGTGAACTGACATGAAGACGGAGAAGACACTCGCGGCTACCGAAGAGATCTTGATCGTCGGTGCCGGTGTGGTGGGGGCCTCGGTCGCCTATCACCTCACCCAGCTGGGGCACGACCGGGTGACAGTGCTCGACGCCCGCGACTGTGCTGTGCTGCCCGGATCGACCGGCCTGGCCCCCGGATTCGTCGGCCAGCTCAGCGCCACCTCAGAACTGGCTGTGCTGGCCAAGGACAGCGTCGCCACCTACCGCGCTCTTTCGGAGACTGGACCCTCAGCGGCTTTCTGCCAGGTCGGCTGTCTGGAGATCGCCACCACCCCCGCCCGCCTGGAGCAGGCCCACCAAGATGTGGAGCACGGTCAACACCTCGGTATCGAGGCGAGGGTGCTCGATACCGCCGAAGCCGTCGCGCTGGCCCCCGCGCTGGTCAACGCCGACCGTGCGCTGGGTGCGCTGCACATCCCCTCCGACGGCGCTGCTGACCCGGTCGCGCTCACCCACGCTCTCGTTGATGCCGCCGAGAAGAGCGGAGCCCTCTTCCGATTCAACACGCCCGTACTGGCGCTGGAGACTGAACGGGGCCGGGTTGTCGGCGTCCGTGCAGGCAAGGACGGCAAGCTGCTGAGGGCCGACCAGGTCGTGCTGGCCACTGGCATTTGGGGCCCAATCCTGGCAGCAAATGCCGGAGTGCGGTTGCCCATGGTGGATGTCCAGCACCCCTACCTGTTCACCGCCGAACTGCCCGAACTCGACGACACCCCCATCGACACACCAATCGTCCGCTACCCCGACCAAGCGGTCTACACCCGCCGCCATGGCCGCCGCTACGGACTGGGAAGCTACGCCCACGCACCGATCCCGCTGGCCCCATCCCCCGCGCTCGCATCGGCGGAACTACCCTTCCAAGAAACCGACTTCGGCACCGCCATCGCCGAGGCCACCGCCCTGGTCCCGGCCTTCCGGGAAGCGCCCCGGGGACGTCGGCTCAACGGCGTGTTCGCCCTGACCCCCGATGAAATCCCGCTTGTCGGCCCCGCGACTGAGGTAGCCGGCCTATGGTTCGCGGAAGCCTCCTGGGTGACCCACGCCGGTGGCGTCGGCCGACAACTCGCGAACATGCTCCTGGAGACCGGCAACCTCCTCCTCGACCCCGAGCGGCTGGCACCCGGCCGCTTCGTCACCTGGAGCGACGACAAGATCCGAGAGACCGCACTCGGCCACTACCAAGGTATCTACGACGCCCACTGACAAACACCGCACCTGGGCCGGCGGAACGACCGGCTCGCCCACCCGTGCCGAAGCGGTGCCGACGAGTCCCGCACGGGCCCCTGCGGCGTTTCTCGGCATCCGCCCTACTCAACCCCACCACCGTGATCTAGTTCGCGGCGCTGACCTCGGCTCACGGAGCGGGCAGACGGCCGGGATCCCGGAGCGGACCGAGTTCGTGACGGCGGCCTTCGCCCCTTCAGCGAGCCCGCAGGTACTGCTCCCGGGGGTGGCTCGCTGCTGGGCCGGGCCCTGACCGGTCACCGGGGACGACTGGGGACCGCGCTGGTGGCGAGCGGCGTGATGACGGCACTCGCGCTGCGGACGGCGGTGGCGCCGGCCCGACGGACGGCCCGGTTCGGATGAATTCCGCATGCGGTGGTGTTCCACGGATGATCGACTCGGCGGTGTAAGCGAGAACGATGGGACGGATGCCATGCCTCTCCAAGGCGAGTACGAACCCAGCCCGACGAAGTGGGTGCGCGAGCAGGTGGAGCTGTACGAGAGCTCGGGCGGCACACGGGGGACCACGCTGCAGAACACACAGATGCCCGTCATCCTGCTGACCAGCCGGGGTGCGAAGAGCGGCAAGCTGCGCAAGACGCCGGTGATGCGGGTCGAGCACGAGGGCCGCTACGCGGCGGTGGCCTCGCTGGGCGGGGCTCCCCGGCACCCGGTCTGGTACCACAACCTCAGGGCCGACCCGCATGTCGAGCTCCAGGACGGGCCGGACAAGTGGGAGATGACGGCCCGTGAGGTCACCGGCGAGGAGAAGGCGGAGTGGTGGAAGCGCGCTGTGGCGGCCTATCCGCCCTACGCCGACTACCAGAAGAAGACCGACCGTGAGATCCCTGTCTTCGTGCTGGAGCGGTACCAGGGGGACTGACGGTGCGGGTCCGGCGGGCCGGAGAAGATTCTTCGCCGCGGTGCGCATGAAGCGCCGGCCGCCGGGCATGCGTGATTCAGGCCCCGCCGCGTTCCCCCGTCGCGGCGGGGCTTTCCCATGCCTCCCGCGCCTCCTGGGAGCCTCTTTCGGTGACGTCGAGGAAGATCTGTTCCGCCTCGGAGAACGTGCTGGCGATGGACCGTTTGATGCGTACGGCGACCTCCTCCACCTGCTCGCTGTCCAGTCCGGGCATCAGATCGACGCGGGCGGCCACCAGGAAGGTGTCCAGTCCGGTCTTCATGGTGAAGATCGCCTCCACACTGTCGATCTCGGGCTGTGCCCGCAGCAACTCCCGGATGCGCCCGCTGTCCTCCGGGTCGGCTGCCTCGCCGATCAGCTGGTCACGGGCGTCGCGTCCGAGCCGGTAGGCCACGTAGACCAGCAGCGCGCCGATGGCGAGCGAGGCGGACGCCTCCCACACCACCTGCCCGGTGATCATGTGCATTGCCATGCCGGCGGCGGCCAGGGTGACGCCCACCACCGCGGTGCCGTCCTCGGCGACCACCGTGCGCAGCGCCGGATCACGCAGTCCGCTGCCCAGGCCGCCCTGCCGGCGCACCTGGTGGAGGGCGCGCAGCAGGGAGCCGCCCTCGGCGAGCAGGGCGACGCCGAGCACGACCAGTCCGGCGACATAGCCGCTCAGGTCCTCCTCGCTTTCGTTCCCGAACGCCTCGACGCCCTGGTAGAACGAGAAGCAGCCGCCCATCACGAAGATCCCGACGGCCGCGAGCAGCGACCAGAAGAACCGCTCCTTGCCGTAACCGAACGGGTGACGGCGATCGGCCGGGCGCCGGCTGCGCCGCAGCGCGGCCAGCAGGAACACCTCGTTCAGACTGTCGGCGACCGAGTGCGCCGCTTCCGACAGCAACGCCGGGGAGGAAGCGGCCAGTCCGCCGACGGCCTTGGCGACGGCGATCACCAGATTGGCGGCGAGCGCCACCAGCACGGTGATCCGGGTTCTGCGATCCGATCGAGTACTCACCCACGGCCGATTGCCCCGGACGGCCCAGGCCATACCGTGCCGTCGGCGGAAAACGGGGAACGCGGTCTCAGGGACATCCGCACGGCGACGAGGAGGGCATCATGGGCCGCGACGACGGGGGCGGCGGCAACAGTTCGTACGGCAGGAAGAAGTTCAAGAGGTCGAAGGCCCACTTCGCGGACCGGATCACCGCGGACGGCCGGGACGGACGGCCGGTGGAGGCGGGGCGCTACCGGCTCGTCGTGAGCCGGGCCTGCCCGTGGGCGAGCCGGGCACTGGTGTCCCGGCGGCTTCTCGGTCTCGAGGACGCGCTGTCCCTGGCCGTCACGGACCCGCTGCAGGACGACCGGAGCTGGCGCTTCACCCTGGATCCGGACGGGCGCGACCCGGTGCTGGGCATCCGGTATCTGAGCGAGGCGTACGACCGGCGCGAGACGGACTACCCCGGCGGGGTGAGTGTGCCGGCGATCGTGGACGTGCCCAGCGGGGAGCTGGTCACCAACGACTACCAGCAGATCACTCTGGACCTCGCCACCGAGTGGACGGCCCTGCAGCGCGAGGGGGCGCCCGACCTGTATCCGCGGGCGCGGCGCGAGGAGATCGACACGGTCATGGGCGACGTCTTCCAGGACGTCAACAACGGCGTGTACCGGGCGGGCTTCGCCACGGACCAGGAGGAGTACGAGGCCGCGTGCACGGCCCTGTTCCAGCGGCTGGAGGTGCTGGCGGAGCGGCTGGAGCGCCAGCGGTACCTGGTCGGCGACACCATCACCGAGGCGGACATCCGGCTGTTCACCACCCTGGTGCGGTTCGACGCGGTGTACCACGGCCACTTCAAGTGCAACCGGTGGAAGCTGGTGGAGAACCCGGTGCTGTGGGCGTACGTCCGCGACCTGTACCAGACGCCCGGTTTCGGCGACACCGTGGACTTCGACCACATCAAGCGGCACTACTACCAGGTGCACACCGGTATCAACCCGTCCGGCATCGTGCCCCTCGGTCCCGACCTGTCCGGCTGGACCACGGCCCATCACCGCGAGGAACTGGGCGGCCGGCCGTTCGGGGACGGCACGCCGCCGGGTCCGGTGCCGGCCGGCGAGGAGATCCCCGCGCCGGGCCGTCCCTGACCGCCCCCCCGGCCCTACGGCCCACGAACCATCCATCGACGAGAACCACGAAACCGACCTGGGAGATCCACGTGGCGAAGAAGAGCAAGAAGGCCAAGAAGAAGATGCCTTTCGCGTACAAGCCCATCGGGTTCGCGCTGGGCTGGACGAGCGGCACCGTGGCCGGAATGGCCTTCCAGAAGACTTGGAAGGTGATCAGGCACGAGGACGACGCGCCGGACGCGCTGGACCGGGACCGCCGCTGGGGCGAGATCCTGCTGGCCGCGGCCATCCAGGGCGCCATCTTCGCGGTGGTGCGCAGTGCCGTGGACCGTGCGGGCGCCAAGGCGATCGAACGCTCCACGGGCACCTGGCCGGTCCCGGACAAGGGCGGCCGCGACTGACCGGACCGACCGTCATCCCTGCTTCGGCGCCGTCGGGATGCCCCGGCGGACGGTGAAGGAGTGGCCCGCCGGGTCGGCGTAGCCGCGCTCCTCGGTGGGCCCCGACGGGTCGCCCGTCTCCAGCGGGCGGCCCCCGAGGCTCACGATCCGGCGTTCCACCGCGTCCAGGTCGTCCGCCACGAACTCCAGATGTGTCTGGAGGGAGTTCTCCGGACGGGGCCAGCTCGGCGCGGTGGCGTTGGCGTCGCGGCGCAGCGCCAGGCGGAAGCCGTCGCCGGCCCGGATCTCCACGCGGTTGGCGTTGGCATCGGCCTCGTCGGCCTCCAGCAGCTGCTTGTAGAACTCGGCGAGTTTCTCGGGCTCGGCGCAGTCGAGCACCACCACACCCGTCGTCACCAGTGCCATGTCTCCTCCGGGGTCCGGGCGCGGGGCGTTGCTGCCCCGCCCTGTACGTGACACCTGTCCCCGCTCGCCGGTTTCAGTCGGCCACCCGGCACGGAAGCGACAGGCAGGAACTCGGCCGCAATGCGAAGACATATGTCAATCGAACATGCTCAAATTCAGTCGATCGAAGGTAACTTGCAGGGCAGGGACCGGTGTTGACCCGATTCCCTCCCTCGTTGCACGCATCAGACTGGAGGCGATGGCGTCGTGCGGTACGAACCGGCACCGCTGACCCCGTATCTGCGCGTCCGCCAGGACCGGGGGCGCACGGTGCTGGAACTCCGGGGTGAGATCGACATCGCCGCGGCCGCGGAGATAGTCCCGCACCTGGACATGGCGACCGCCGAACGAGACGCCAGGATCGTGATCGACCTGACCCATGTCGAGTTCTTCGACTGCTCCGGACTGCGCCTGCTGTACCGGGCCCGGCACCGGACCGCCGACGGACCGGGCAGCCTGCACCTCGTCTGCGCCCACCCGCTGACCCTGCGCATGCTCCGCATCACCGGGCTGTCCCGTCTGCTGCCCCCGTGGCCGACCCTGGACGCGGCCCTGGAGCAGACCGAGTCCGCCTCCGGCCCGGCCTGAGGGCCCCGGGGGGGGGGGGGGGGGGGGGGGGGGGGGGGGGGGGGGGGGGGGGGGGGGGGGGGGGGGGGGGGGGGGGGGGGGGGGGGGGGGGGGTTGGG
>NZ_JBVIIM010000005.1:86446-227812 GCF_055569765.1 Streptomyces sp. NPDC031365
CCCTCGTTCTCTCCCTTTTTCCCCCCTCTACCCCCCTCCGACCCCCCCCCGCAAAGAACCCCCCCCCCCCCCCCCCCCCTCCCCCCCCCCCCCCCCCCCCCCCCCCCCCCCCGCGCGGCGGGGCGCCCGCCGTGCGCCCCTGCATGCTCCCGGTGCGGTCGTCAGTCCCTCAACTTTTCTGTCTGCCACCGGAACTGAGGGGCATTCGGACTGCAGGAAGGAGGGCCGTCACCATGACGACTCCCGCGAAGGGACTGGCCGGCCGCGTTCCCGGATGGGTGAAAGTGGTCGGCTCGGTCGTGCTGCTGCTGGCCGTGCTGTTCGCCGGGCTCCGGATGAGCGGGCTGCCCGGGCTGAAGGACCTGTTCGGCACGGAGACCCGGGACCGGTCGGGCCCCGCGCTCCTGGAGTCCATCCAGGACATCAGCCGCTACGACGCCGCCTCGGGGAACTTCCAGGTCGTGGTGGACCTGGAGAAGGACGCCAAGTTCCTCCCCGACGCGATCCGCGGCAGCCGCACGCTCTACGTGGGCGCGGGCACCGTGGACGCCTACGTCGACCTCGGCAAGCTGGACAAGGGCGACGTACAGGTCGACGACGACCGTACGTCCGCCACGCTGCGGCTGCCCCACGCCCTTCTGGGCACACCGGCGCTGGATCCCGAGCGGTCCTACGCGGTCTCCAAGCAGCGAGGGCTGTTCGACCGTCTCGGCGACCTCTTCTCCGACAACCCGGGCAGCGAACAGGCGGTGCAGAAGCTCGCGGTGCGTCACATCGGCGACGCGGCGAAGGAGAGCGGACTCACCGCCCGGGCCGAGAGCAACACCACCGAGATGCTCGAAGGCCTGCTGCGCTCCCTGGGGTTCAAGAAGGTGCGGGTCACCTACGGCGACTGACGATACCGCCCAAGGGTAACCGCCATAGCACAAACGGCAGTTGACAACAGGAGGACCGAATGGCCCGCGCCGCCCCACGTCCGCTCCCGCTGCCCCTGCGGCTGCTGGTGCTGCTGTGCGCCCTCGTCGTCATGGTCGTCTTCGCGGTGGTCCTGGCCCGGCTCACCCTGCAGCCCTCCCCCGCCTCGGAGGCACTGACCCACACCAATCTGCGTCCGGGCCGCTCCCTGCGGGCCTATCTCGACCAGCCCGCGCTGCGCGACGCCGTGCGCCAGATCGGCGGCAACATCCTGCTCGGCGTGCCCTTCGGCATCCTCGCGCCGGTCGTCGCACCGCGCACCCGCGGATTCCTGCGGGTGCTGGTGCTGACGGCCGTGGTGATGCTGCTGGTCGAGGTCTCCCAGGGTTTCCTGGTGACCGGACGCGCCTTCGACATCGACGACGTCATCCTCAACACCGGTGGGGCGCTCCTCGGCTACCTGCTCGTGGGCCGGCGCCTCAGCCGGGCCGTCCACGCGCGGAAGCCGGGGGCCTGACCGCCGCCGAAGGCTACCGCGGGGGTACGACGACAGGTGCGGGCTTGCGGCGGCGCCGGAAGCCCGCACCTGCGCTGTCGCCCGTCGATGACCGCTACGGGCGGTTGAGGGTGAGCGAGTCGACGGGAGCAAGGTCGCCGTGATCCGGCGTCCGCCGTCCGACCGGCCTCGGCGGAGCCGCTCAGCGCCATCACCGCGGCCGCCGCGGTCGCGAACGCGGCGGCGCCGCGGCAGTTCGTGCCCCTTGCTCCCCCCGGTGGCCTTCCCGTGGCCCGTCGGAGGGGCAGCCGGGAAACCCGACGACCTGGCCACTCGGGGGGCGACGGGGAGGCTCTTGCCTAGGGCCGCTCGTCCTGTTCCTGGCGGGCTCGGGATGCCCGGCGCAGGGTCCAGGTGAGCTTGTCCCCGCCCACCCACCGGACCACGTCCGGGTCGTCCAGGTCGTGGACCGTGATCCCGAACGCGGCGGCGGCTTGCAGCACGTCGATGATGGATCTGGCCTCACCGACCACCTGTCCGTCGATCTCCACGATCCGGAACGGCGGGATCCCTGGCTGTACCCCGAGCACCATGATCCGCGGGTGCGACATGTACGGGCTCGCGCTTTCGGTCATGCATCGAGCGTAGAGCGCAAACGGTGCGAACGCGGCGTCCGGAGGCGTCTTCGTTCAGGGCCGACGCCAGTCGTCGTTCGTCGGATGGGACCCGGCCCGCGGGCCATACGGAGCATTCCGCCGTCCACGCTCCAGGAGGCACCGGTGACGTACGAGGCGTCGGGTCCGGCGAGGAAGGCGACGACCGCGGCGACTTCCGGGGCGTCGCCGTTGCCCGTGCGCCCTGACCTCCTCGGCGGTCTCCTCCGCGCCCTCCCGGTCGCTGTGCCAGGTGATGCCCGCGTCCATGCCCGCGTCCATGCCCGCGGCGGACAGGCGTACGGCGGTGGCCCGGCCGATGCCGGAGTCGGCGCCGGTGACCACGGCGGCCCTGCTGCCCGGGACGGTGGGGAGTGACATGGAGGGCCTCCTGGCCGGAACGGGGACGCCGCGTCGCGGTACCCCCGGACGCACGGATCCAATCCCCCAGCGCCGCCGTGCGGCCGTGCCCGCCCTGGGGAACCCTGGAGCGAGGAGGTGGCGATGGATCCCGTCGAGGCGCTGGACAGGATCGCCTTTCTGCTGGAGCGGTCCCTGGCACCGACGTACCGCGTCCGGGCCTTCCGCACTGCGGCGCGGACTCTGTCGGACCTGGGCCCGGACGGGGTGCGCGAGCGGGCGTCGGCCGGGTCCCTCGAGAAACTCAGGGGAGTCGGGCCGAAGACCGCTCAGGTGGCACGCGAGGCCCTGGCCGGGGAGGTGCCCGGTTATCTGCGAAAACTGGAGGACGATGCCGGCCGGGAGCCCGAGGACCGGGACGGGCGGCGGTTGCGGGAGCTGCTGCGCGGGGACTGTCATCTGCACTCCGACTGGTCGGACGGCGGCAGCCCGATCGACGAGATGGCCCGCACCGCCGCGGGGCTCGGACACGAGTGGGCCGTGCTGACGGACCACTCGCCGCGGCTGACCGTGGCGCGCGGGCTGTCGGCCGGCCGGCTGCGCGAGCAGCTGAACGTGGTGGAGGAACTCAACGACACCTGGGCACCGTTCCGGCTGCTGACCGGGATCGAGTGCGACATCCTCGAGGACGGCTCTCTCGACCAGGAACCGGAGCTCTTGGACCGACTGGACGTCGTGGTGGTGTCGGTGCACTCCAAGCTGCGGATGGACGCCCGGTCGATGACCCGCCGCATGGTGGCCGCCGTGCACGACCCGCACTCCGACATCCTCGGGCACTGCACCGGCCGGCTGCTGACCGGGCGCGGTCGGCCCGAATCGGAGTTCGACGCCGACGAGGTGTTCGCGGCGTGCGCGGAGACCGGCACCGCCCTGGAGATCAACAGCCGGCCCGAGCGGCTCGACCCGCCGCGACGGCTGCTGCGCCGGGCGGTGGAGGCCGGTGTGCTGTTCTCCGTCGACACCGACGCGCACGCACCGGGACAGCTGGACTGGCAGATCCTCGGGTGCGCCCGCGCGCAGGAGTGCGGGGTGCCGCCGGAGCGGGTGGTCACCACGTGGTCCCGGGACGAGTTGCTGGCGTGGACGCGGGAGCGGAAGGTGCCCTCCGGAGTGGCGGGCGGCTGAGGTGGTACCCGTATCCACCCCTCGAGGAAGGACCGCGCATGGAACGGGCGGCCGTGTTCGATGTCGACGGCACTCTGGTCGACACCAACCATCTGCATGTGACGGCCTGGTGGGAGGCCTTCCGGCAGGCGGGTCACCGGGTACCGATGCACGCCGTCCACCGGGCCGTGGGACTGCCCTCCTCCGATCTGGTCCGGCATCTGCTGGGCGAGGGCCGGGACACCGGCCGCGACGCGGAACTGAGCGCCGCGCACAAGGCGCTGTACGGGCAGTACTTCGACCGGCTGCCCGCGCTGCCCGACGCCGGCCGGCTGCTGAAACGGCTGCACCGGGACGGCTGGACGGTCGTCCTGGCCACTTCGGCCGACGGTGCGGAGCTGAGCGCGCTGCGCCGGGCCATCGACGCCGACGAGGCGATCGGCGCGACGGCGAGCGCCGACGACGTCGAGGAGGGCAAGCCCGCGCCGGAGCCCGTCGAGCACGCCCTCGAGCTGGCCGGGGTGCCCGCGGAGCAGGCCGTCTTCGTCGGTGACACAGTGTGGGACATGCGGGCGGGCAGCCGCGCGGGGGTGCGCTGCGTGGGCGTCCTGTGCGGCGGGATTCCGCGCGCCGATCTGGAGGAGGCCGGGGCGGAGGCCGTCTACGACGATCCGGCGCATCTTCTGGCGTCGCTGTCGGGCGCTCCCCTGGCATGAGGTGCGGTGCGAACGGGATACCCACGGGACATGGTGCGTGCACGGGAACAGCTGAGGCAGGGTGACCGCGGCGGAGGGGGCGCCGCGGTGGCGCGGGTGCGCGAGGCCGTGCGCTGGGACGCGCGGTCCGTCGGACGGGCCGCGCGGGCCGCCTGGCGGGGGCCCGGGCGGGAGCGGGACCTGCTCGTACAGTCGCTGAAGGCCGCCGCGGCGGCCCTGCTGGCCTGGTTGCTGGCGCAGGTCTGGCTCGGCGATCCGATGGCCCTGATGGCGCCCTGGGTGGCGCTGGTCCTGGTCCAGGCCACCGTCTACAGCTCGCTCATCCAGGGCACCCGGCAGTTCGCCGCGATCTGTGTGGGCGCCCTGGTGGCCTCGGGGGCCCAGGCGGTCACCGGGGACACGACGGGCGCCCTCGCGCTGTCCGTGCCGGTGCTGGTGCTGCTGTCGAACTGGCCGCGCTTCGGCGATCAGGGCATCTACGCCGCCACCACGGCGGTGTTCACCATCGCCACGGGGACGGTCAGCGCGGTCGCCGTCGGACACCGGCTGGGGCAGGCGGCGCTGGGCGCGGCCGTCGGGATCGCCGTGAACGCGCTCGTCCTGCCGCCGATTCATCTGCGGCACGTACGGGAGAACCTGGCGGCGCTGGCCCGGGAGACGGGCGATGTGCTGCACACCGTGGCCGGGGATCTGCGCGAGGGCGAGTGGGACGCGCGGTCCGCTCTCGGGTGGCTGGGAGCCTCGGCGCGGCTTCAGGACCGTGTGGAGGCGTTGCGCTCGGCACGCGGCTGGAGCACCGAGAGTCTGCGGCTGACGTCGGGTGCCCTGCGCGCCCTGCACCGGGCGCCGACCATGGCCCTGCCGCCGGAGGAGGAGGACGAGCGGTTCAGCCGGGTCACCGGGCACGTCAGCGCGCTGACCCGCGCGCTCGCGGTGTCGGCGGACGAGGAGCGTACGCCCGCGGCGCCGGACGCGGCGGTGCTGCGCTGCTACGCGGAGCTGCTGGAACTGATCGGCGACAGCTGCCGGGCGGAGGCCGACCGGTTGGTGGGCGACATCGCGCAGGCGGACCCTCTGCTGGACGAGCGGACGGAGGCGGTGATGCGGGAGCTGCACGAGAGGCTCCAGGACGGACTGCTGGAGCACGCCGGGCAGGGCGCCGCGCGGACGGCCGTTCTGGGCGCGCTGCTGCTCCAGGCGGAGAATCTCTGGGCCGAGCTCGACGGCGTGCGTCAGGGCCGGTGACGCACCTCACGTGAGGAGGCGGCCGGACGCGGAACAGCCGGGAGCGGCCGGCCGTTGAACAGGACGTGGGTGCGGATGGAACAGTGTCCCCGGGCCTCACCATCCGCCCACAGGGACGATCGTTCGGCTGAAGCCCTGTGGAGCCTTCCGCCGAGAGGCGACCGCCGTCCGTGCCCACCCTCTGTCCGCCCCGGCCGTGATTCCCCCGTCGCGGTCGGGGCTCTCCTTGTCCGGGGCCCGGGGTCGCCCGACGTCGGCAGCGGCGCGGCGCGGCTCTAATTCGGCTCGGGCTTCGATTCCGTCGCACGCGTGAACGCCTCCGGCTGAGGGGTACTCGGCCGTCTCCGCGGAGCACATGGCCGAGAGGAGCGGAAGGTGAGCAGCGCAACGGGCATGAGGGTCGTCGTCACGGGCGCCACCGGCAATGCCGGGACCAGCGTGGTGCGTGTCCTCTCGGAGGAACCTCAGGTCGGCTCCGTACGGGGTCTGGCCCGGCGGGTCCCCGAGTGGTCGCCGCCCAAGACCCAGTGGTCGGCGGTGGACGTGGCCTCGGACCGGTTCGATCTCGTGGAGGAGTTCGCCGGCGCCGACGCAGTGGTCCATCTGGCCTGGGCGTTCCAGCCGACGCATGATCCGGCGACCACCTGGCGCACCAACGTGCTGGGCAGCATGCGGGTGTTCGACGCGGTGGCCGAGGCGGGGGTGCCGGCGCTGGTGCACGCCTCGTCGGTCGGGGCGTACTCGCCGGGCCCGGAGGACCGCGCGGTGGACGAGTCGTGGCCGACGCACGGCTGGCCGGACGCCGCCTACTGCCGGGAGAAGGCGTATCTGGAGCGGGCGCTGGACACGTTCGAGCGGGATCACCCGGCGACGCGGGTGGTACGGATGCGGCCCGCCTTCCTCTTCAAGCGGGAGTCGGCGAGTGAGCAGCGCCGCATCTTCGGCGGGCGTCTCCTGCCGGGGCCGCTGGCACGGCCCGGTCTGCTGCCCTTCCTTCCCGACATCCCGGGGCTGCGGGTGCAGGCGCTGCACACCGACGACGCGGCCCATGCCTATCGGCTGGCGGTGCTGTCCGGCGAGGCGCGGGGTGCCTTCAATCTCGCCGCCGAGCCGGCGGTGGACGCGGATCTGCTCGGGGAGATGCTCGGGACCCGCCGGGTGCGGCTGCCCCGCACCGCGGCCCGCTCGGCGGTCGCCGCCGCCTGGGGGCTGCGGCTGCTGCCCGCCTCCCCGCATCTGTTCGACGCCGTGCTGAGGCTTCCGCTGATGGACTGCACGCGTGCGCGGGTGGAGCTCGGCTGGCGTCCGGAGCACACGGCGACGCAGGTGGTGGAGGAGTTCCTGCTCGGCATGCAGCAGGGCGCCGGGGACGAGACGGAGCCGCTGCGGGGGCGCAAGGTGGGCTGAGTGCCGGGTTTGGCGGGTCCGCGTGGAGGTACCCGCGAGGGCCGGCGCACGGATGAAGGGAGAGAGACGTGACCGACCACCGCCTCGAAGGGCCCGGTGAGAACGGCGCGGGTGTCCCCCGCGACCTGCCCGACCAGCAGGCCGGCCCCGGTGAGGACCCCTGGGAGGTCGCACCGGCCGCTGCGGAACGGGAGAGCGAGAAGAAGGCCGGCGAGTCGGACGAGCCGGAGCCCGGCGAGGCGTCGTCCGACGTCCCCGACACGGACGAGGCCGGCACGGGCCGGCAGGGCGCCCCGCACTCGGCGTCCGGCAACCCGGAACAGCCCGTACCGGACGAGCCCTCGGCGTAGCTTCGGGACTACGATCGGCCGGCCGTACCGGAGAAGTCCAACGGAGCGGTGCCGGCCGGACAGGGCAGGCCCCGGCACGCCTGGCTCCGCTCAGCGACGTCCGTCCCGTCCCGTCCCGTCCCGTCCCGTCCCGTCCCGTCCCGTCTGCGGATGATCAGCCGGACGGTCTCGGCGCGGATCGCGGTAGGCCGTGCGGGCGGCGGCGAGTCCGCATCCCGGTCAGGGAGACTGCCGCCGCCGACCAGGAAGCCGGCGCGCGGCAGCACACATCCAGCCGACACCCACCCCGCACCGCCGCCCCCCACCTCCCGGAGGACGACCGGTCGGCCCAGCACCGTGCGCCCCATCGGCAACACGACCCGCGCCTCAAGCCGGGCAAGGACCGACGCATCCGGACCACGTCCGCCGCGCACCGCATCCGGGGGTGGGAACCGGTGGTCAGGTCTCAGTGCGGGGCGCGGTCCTGAAGTGCTGTGCGCCACGCGGGCGGCGGGGACTGCGGGTCCGGGTCGGGGCGGCGGCCGCCACGGGTGAAGAAGTCGGCGAGCGGCAGGATCGCGGCGCCGACGGTGACCGCGTCGGGCCCGAGCCGGCCCAGTTCGATGGTCACCTTCCCGGCCGGGTGGCGCAGCGCGTAGGACCGTGCGTGCCTGCGCACGGCCGGCAGGAAGCGGGAGCCGAGCTGGAGGCCTGCCCAGCCGCCCATGAGGATGCGCTCCGGCTGGAAGAGGTTGATCAGGTCGGACAGGCCCGCGCCCAGGTACTCGGCGGTCTCCTCCAGTACGGCGAGCGCGATCGGGTCGGGGGCGGTGCCGTCGGCCGGGTAGGCGGCGGCGAGCATCGCCGTCAGTGCCGTCTCCTCGTCCGTGCCCCCGGACACCGGTCCGCCCTCCTCACGCCACCGGGCGAGCAGTGACTCGGCCCCCGCGTACGCCTCCAGGCAGCCGAGCGCACCGCAGCGGCACCGGCGGCCCCGGACCCGTACGGTCAGATGCCCCCATTCCACCGCCCGGCCGTGTTCCACCTCGGGCGTGACCAGACAGGCGCCGACGCCGGAGCCGAAGAGGACCACCAGGGCGTTGCGGGCGCCGCGTCCGGCCCCGAACCACATCTCGGCCTGGCCGAGGGTCTTCGCGCCGTTGTCGATGAAGTACGGCACGGTGCCGGGCAGCGGGGAACCGCTGCGCAGCAGGGACTCCAGGGGGATCGCGTCCCAGCCGATGGTCTGCCCGTGCACGACGGCACCCCGGTCGGGGGTGTGCTCGACGATGCCGGGGACGCCTATGCCGACGCCGAGGAGCCGCTCGGAGGCGAGTCCCGCGGTGGCCAGCACCTCGTCGATGCCGGAGCGGATGTGGTCGACGATGACCTCGACCTCGTAGCGCTGCTGCTCCAGCGGGCGCTCCGCGCGGGCGAGCTCGGCGAGGGTCAGGTCGAACAGTTCGACGCGCACGCGGGTCTCCCCCACGTCGACGCCGATCATGTGGCCGCTGACGGGTGCCACCCGCAGCAGGGTGCGCGGACGGCCCCCGTCGGAGTCGACGCTGCCGGCCTCCTCCACGAGCCCGTCGGCGACCAGGTCGGCGACGACATTGCTCACGGACCCGGAGCTGAGCCCGGTCGCGGGGCCGAGCTCGAAGCGGCTCAGCGGGCCGTCGAAGTACAGCCGTTGCAGCACGGCCGCGCGGTTGGCCCGCCTGAGATCGCGCACCGTGCGCCCGCTTCGCCCCGCCATGTGGCTCCTTCCGAAACCCTGCCCGACCTGCAACATACCGCCGGGAAGCAGCGTGGCGCGACTTTCCCGCACCCTTATTTAATGATGTGAACTAACGGCGTTCCGCGATGTCATCCAGCGCGGCCGTCAGCGCGGGGGCGACGGTGTCCCGGATCCACCGCTCGTGGTCTTCTCCGGCCGCCCGCGGAACGGCCTCCGTAATCATGATCAGATAGAGGTACGCACGGTACAGGGCGAGGCGGACGCGGGCCGCCGTGCCGAACGCGGCACGGCCCCCGGCCTCCCGGTAACCGGTGAGGAACGCCTCGTCCTCCCGGATGTCTCCGAGCAGCGCCAGGGAGACGAAGTCGGCGAGCGGATCGCCCCAGAACATGCGCTCCCCGTCGATGAGGCCACCGATGCGGGCCTCCCCCCGCGCCGAGCGTTCCACCAGGATGTTGCCCGGCCAGAGATCGAAATGGACCAGCGCCGGCACGGTGACCTCGTCGAGCACCTCCGCGGCACCGCGGATCACCGCGGCCACCTCGTCGACCGGGCGGGGCAGCCGGGCCCGATACTCACGCGCATCGGCGAGCACCGCATCGGTCATCGTGGTGAAGGCGGTCCGCCAGTCGGGGGCGAGCGGGCCGAGCGCACCGGAGGGGTAACCGAACCCGGGTCCCGTCACCCGGTGCAGCCGGGCCGTCTGACGGCCGAGTTCCCTGCGCAGTGCGGTCCGCTCCGCCTCGGCCGGCGGCTCCTCGGTCCAGGGCGCACCCGGGCATGCGGTCATCAGCAGATGCGGTGCGGGGCCGTCGCCGTCGAGGGAGACGGCGCGCGGCGCGGGGACACCGGCCGCGGTGGCTCCGGCGCAGAACCCGGCCTCGGCGACGAGCAGGCGCCGCTCGTAGCGCAGACGGGGGGCGGCGGGTGCGGGCGGGATCTTGAGTACGTAGCGGCTGCCGTCGGTGAGGAGGAGTTCCTCCACGGTGTTGTAGGTACCCCCGCTCAGCGGGCGCACGCGGGCGAGCGCGCCGGGCGGCAGGCCCGCACCCGCGAGCACCCTGCGGCCCCGCTCCCAGGCATCCCCCATCGCGTCCACCCCTCCCCCTCGGCGACTGTGCGGTACAGCGTACGGAACGCGACGGGGCATGCCGCCCCGGAAAACCAGTGGCTCCCCCGGTCGACCGGTCCCTAACCTGAGCCGGAGCCTGGACCCCACAGGTTTCGAAAGATCATGGACAGCACCGCACGTGTCAGGAGACGGCCCCCGTGAGAGCGCTCACCGAGCAGGACATCCGCACGTCGTTCATCAACTGCTCCAAGGGCGAGGCCAAGCGGCTGGCCGTACCCCGGGACCTGGAGCTGCGCCCGTGGGACGACCTCGACTTCCTCGGCTGGCGTGATCCGGGCGCACCCGACCGCAGCTACCTCGTGACCGAACGCGAGGACCGTCCGGTCGCAGTGGCCATGCGGTTCCAGCCCGCTCGGCGCGGCTTCCTGCACCGCAGCATGTGCTCCCTGTGCCTGACGACGCATCCGCGCGGCGGTGTCGCCCTGATGACGGCCCGCAAGGCGGGCACGGCCGGCCGCGAGGGCAACTCGGTCGGCGCCTACATGTGCACCGACCTCGCCTGTTCCCTCTATCTGCGCGGCAAGAAGGTCCCGGAGACCGGGGCCCGCTTCGAGGAAAGCCTCACCCTCGAGGAGCAGATCGACCGCACGCGCGGCCACCTGTTCGCCTTCCTCGACAAGCTGTAGGCCCGCCGCCCGTGCTCCGGGGGGCTGTCATCGCGCCGGAACACGTTCGACGCGTCCGGGGGCAGGGAACCGTCCGAGGATGCCAGTCGTACGTGAGATGACCGCACCGGCCGTTCGCCTCGTCAAGCGGCGCCGGGACCCGGTGGCCGTGCAGACGCTGCGGTCGGCGGCCGCGGCCACGGTCGCCTACGTCATCGCGGTGCGGCTGAGTCCGGAGGCCGCCCCGCTCACCGCACCCCTGACGGCGCTGCTCGTCGTCCAGGTCACCCTGTACGCCACGCTCACCACAGGGTTGCGCCGGGTGAACTCCGTGGTGACCGGGGTCGTCCTGGCGATCCTCTTCAGCCTGCTGGTGGGACTGACCTGGTGGAGCCTGGGTCTGCTCATTCTGTCGTCACTGATCGTCGGCCATCTGGTGCGGGTGGACGAGTTCGTGCCCGAGGTGGCGATCAGCGCGATGCTGGTGCTCGGGGTGACCACCCACGGGGACACCGCCTGGGCCCGGATCGTGGAGACGCTGATCGGGGCGGCCGTCGGAATGGGGTTCAACCTGTTGCTGCCTCCGCCGGTGTGGGTGGAGGAGGCCGGCGAGTCGATCGAGGAGCTGGCGCGGCGGGTGCGGCAGCTGATGCTGCGCATCGGCGAGGAGGCCGCGGAGGGCCCGCCCTCGGCACGTGCGGCGGCCCGGCTGCACGAGGCCCGCCGCCTGGACCACGACATCTACGAGGTGGACGCGGATCTCAGACAGGCGGAGGACAGCCTGCGTCTCAATCCCCGGGTGCGTGAGGGACTGCTGCACCGGATCGTGCTGCGCACCGGTCTGGACACGCTGGAGATCTGCACGGTGGTGCTGAGGGTGCTGGCCCGCACGCTGACCGACCTTTCCAAGGAGCGCGGTCCCGGCCGGCTGTTCGCTCCGGAGACGGGTGCCGCCTTCGAACAGCTGCTGTCCGAGATCGCCGACGCCGTGGTCAGTTTCGCGGTGCTGGTGACCACGAGCGTGAGCGCCAACGCCGAGTCGGCCGAGGAACGGCTCGCCTCCGAGCTGCGGCAGGCGGCGGCCACGCGCGACAAGCTGGCCCAGCTGCTCTTCGCGGAGGCCCGGCGCGACGCGCGCCAGTGGCAGTTGCTGGGCGCGGTGCTCACCGAGGTCAACCGCATCCTCGACGAGATGGACACCGAGCACCGCACGCGCCGGCTGTTCGAGGAACTGGACCGGCACTCGCGGGAGCAGCGCGAAAGGCTGCCGCGGCTCACCCGGCTGCGGGACCGGCTGGGGGAGAGCCGTCGTGGTGTCTCCTCTCATTCCTGAGTGGGCGGAGCCGACCCCCGCGCGCCTGCCCGGAAGGGCGGGTGCGGACGGCCGGGGGCACGGTACGGGTCGACGGGTGCACCGTGCGGGTGCCCAGGGGGCGTGCCGGCGCGGTTCATCCGTCCGCTGCGCCTGCCGGAGCCGGGCACACACACGCTGCCGGCCGGGCCCGGGCGGGTTTCCCGGTCCGCGGGATCGCGGACCACAGGAACGCGGCGCCCGCGCCGTGGAGCCGGCCGGCTGCGGCTGCGGCCGTTGGGCACCGTGCCGGGGGGGTGACTTCCCGCGGTGGACCACCTCCTCCCCCCGAGGGCGGGCCGCTGTGCGCGGCGTACCAGGGGCCGGGCACGGTCAGCGTATTCCAGGGTGCACGAGACAGTGGTGGACCGCGGTTCCCGGGCGAGCGGTTCGCCTCACCCGTCGCCATCCGTGCGCTGCCGTTGCAGGGTCCGGGGGCAGGAGGCGACGCCGGCCTGTGAAAGCAGTGCGTGCATGCGTTCGGTGAGTTCGGCGACGTCGTCGGCGGGCGCGTGGAACGGCAGTCGTACGTCGCCGCCCGCGCGGACGCGTTCGATGCGCAGGGTCAGTCCATGCCGGTCGACGGCGAGCGGCTGGACGCGGACCGCGCCGAGCAGGCTGCCCGCGTCGACGAGGCGGGTGAGCCGTTCGACCGCGTCGGGGTGACAGCCGGCGAGATGCGTCAGCAGCCGGGCCTCGGCGGTGGCGAGCGGGTCGGGTGCGGCGGTGGCGAAGTCGTCGGGGTCGACGAGCACGGTGCCGGACGGCCGGCGGAGGACCACGCGTGTGGGCCGGAAGGCCGCGAGCCGGCCGTCCTGGACGGTGAGCCGGCCGGCGAGCCACAACCGGGCGCGGATCCGGTCGCGCACCGGGACGGGGGCGGCGTCGGCGAACTCCAGCACGGCGGACGGCTCACCGCGGGGCGCGCCGATCGCGGCGGCGCGCAGGGCGCTGCCCTCGGGCACCTCCAGCAGCACCCGTCCGTCGCCGGTCACGGTGTGCGCGCCGACGAACTCCTCCCGGGTGCCCTCCGCGGTCACCGCGCAGGACCATGCGGCGGCGACCACCGACCGGGCCCGCTCCGCCGCGCCCGGCGCGGCCGTCCAGCTGTGCGTGTCGTCACCCATCCCGAACCTCCTCTTAGGTAAGCCTTGCCTAAGTTATCGAAGATCCGGGTGCGCGCCAACCTGATGGCGTGGTCTTTACGAGACCTTTCAGGGGGTGAGGACACCGAGCAGGGCGCGTGCGCACAGGTCGCGCAGCTGTTCTCGGCTCAACTCCGGGGCGCGCAGCCACTCGAGACAGACCGCGGTGGTGAAGGCCAGCCAGCCGCGGACCGCGATACGGGTGTCCGGCCGCGCCTCGAGAACCGGACCGAACTCGGGATCCGCCCCGAGCGCCGCCATGATCTGCTGCTCCTGCGCGGCCAGCGCCCGCTGGTAGACCCGGCGCACCGCCTGGTCCCCCGCCGCGTCGGCACGGTGGAAGGCACGGTAACCGTGCGCATGCGCCTCGACGTACTCCAGATACGCGTCGAGACCCGCGGTGAGCTGATCGCGCACCGGGACGCCGGGGACCGCCGCCGTCATCCGGAGCATCCGCTCGCTCTCACGCTCCACCACCGCCGCGAAGAAGTCCCGCTTGGCCGGGAAGTAGTGGTACAGCAGCCCGCGCGACACCCCGGCGATCTCGGCGACCTGCTCGATCCACACGTCGTCGTAGGCACTCTCGGAGAACAGCCGCGCGCCGACCGACAGAAGCTGCTCCCTGCGCTCCTCGGTGCTGAGCCGACGGCGTGAGCGCCCGCCCTGGTTCACGGCCATCCCCGCACCTTACTTGACGTCGGTTCAACAACCGGCCCACACTGGGGCCGCGTTATTGAACTCGCGTACAACAGTTGGCCGGGGCACCCGCTCGCCGGGGCGAAGGAGATCGCGTCATGGCGGAGACGACGACACGGACCGGACTGCCGAAGGGGTTCCGCAGCGCGGAGCAGGGCTGGCCCGCGCTGCACCGCATACCCCACCCGCCGTACCGCCTGCCGCTGCTCGGCGACCTCGTCGGCGCGAGCCGGAGCACACCGCTGCAGGATTCGCTGAAGTACGCCCGCACGCTGGGGCCGATCTTCCGGCGGAACGCGTTCGGCAAGGAGTTCGTGTTCACCTGGGGCGCCGGGCTGGTGGCCGATCTGGCCGACGAGTCGCGGTTCGCCAAGCACGTGGGGCTGGGCGTCGCCAATCTGCGGCCGGTGGCCGGCGACGGTCTGTTCACGGCGTACAACCACGAACCCAACTGGCAGCTGGCGCACGACGTGCTGGCTCCCGGGTTCAGCCGTGAGGCCATGGCCGGATACCACCCGATGATGCTGGCTGTGGCCGAGCGGCTGACCGGGCACTGGGACCGCGCGGCGGCCGCGGGCCGGACGGTCGACGTGCCCGGGGACATGACCAAGCTGACGCTGGAGACGATCGCGCGAACCGGGTTCGGGCATGACTTCGGTTCCTTCGAGCGAGCACGCCCACACCCGTTCGTCACGGCGATGGTCGGCACACTCACCCATGCCCAGCGACTCAACAGCGTTCCCGCGCCGCTGACTCCGCTGCTGCTGCGGCGGGCGAGCCGCCGCAACGCGGCCGACATCGGCCGGCTCAACCACATCGTCGACGAGGTCGTCCGCGCGCGGCGCGCCGGTGCAGGCGGCGGGGGCGTGGGCGGGGACCTGCTGGACCGGATGCTGGACACCGGGCACCCGGAGACCGGGGAACGGTTGTCGGCGGAGAACGTCCGCCGGCAGGTCATCACCTTCCTCGTCGCCGGTCACGAGACCACCTCGGGCGCGCTGTCGTTCGCGCTGCACTACCTGTCCCGTGAGCCCGAGGTCGCGGCCCGGGCCCGCGACGAGGTGGACCGCGTCTGGGGCGCCACGGCGGCTCCCGGCTACGAGCAGGTCGCCAAGCTGCGCTACGTGCGCCGGGTGCTGGACGAGTCGCTGCGGCTGTGGCCGACGGCGCCGGCCTACGCGCGGGAGGCCACGCAGGACACGGTGCTGGCCGGGGAGCACCCGATGCGGCACGGCGCGTGGACGCTGGTACTGACGCCGATGCTGCACCGGGACCCCGAGGTGTGGGGCGCGGACGCCGAAAGGTTCGACCCGGACCGCTTCGAGGCGCGGGCGGTACGGTCCCGGCCGCCGCACGCGTTCAAGCCCTTCGGGACGGGGGCACGGGCGTGCATCGGGCGGCAGTTCGCCCTGCACGAGGCGACGTTGGTGCTGGGGCTGCTGCTGCGCCGGTACGAGCTGCGGGCGGAGACCGGATACCGGTTGCGGGTGACCGAGCGGCTGACACTGATGCCGGAAGGGCTGCGACTGCGTCCGGAACGCCGGGGCCCGGCGCGTCACGTGGCGTCGGATCGCACCGGCACGACCGGATAGGCGGTGCCCGGGGTATCCGCGACCGGGGCTTCGGTGACGGCCGGGATCGAGCGCATGGGGAACAACGCCGGCTACGACTACTGGCAGAACTGCTTCTGGGGCGGACGGCGGCACACGTGGACGGCCTCCGGCTGACCGTACGTCCTGCGTGCCACCCGGGCCGTCCTGGGTGGGCGGCCCGGGTGGCGGTTGCCGCTGTCAGTTCTCGGTGCCGGGTGGGTCCAGGGGTCCGAGGCGGGACGGGTCCGCCAGGATGTATATGCCGGTGATGCGGTGGTCGGTGATGGTGACGGACATGACCGACCGGATGCGGCCGTCGACCACGCTGAGCAGGCCGAGGGAGCCATTGACCAGGACGACGCGGGCCGCCGCGGTGTAGCGGGCGAACATCATCGCCGACTCGGCCACCGGCTTCGCGCCCCGGAGGAACTTGGATCCGGCCACGCCGCGGACCAGTGCGCCCGCATCGGCCCGGAGCACCACGTCCGGGTGCAGGACGGCGACCAGCGCCTCGAAGTCACCGCCGCGCGCGGCGGCCATGAACGCGTCGAGCACCTGCTTCTGGCGGCCCAGGTCGGGATCGGACGGAGGGGTGGTGTCCCGTACCCGGCGACGGGCCCGGCTGGCGAGCTGCCGGGTCGCGGCAGAGGTGCGGTCCACGACCGGGGCGATGTCGTCGAACGGCACGGCGAACATGTCGTGCAGGACGAACGCCAGCCGTTCGTCGGGCTCCAGCGTTTCCAGGACCACCAGCATCGCCACACCCACCGAGTCGGCGTGCAGCGCCTCCTGTTCGGGGTCCACCTGGGACAGGGGTCTGATCACCGGGTCCGGGACGAAGGTCTCGTCCATCGGCTGCTCCCGGCGCGCGGTGCGCGAACGCAGCATGTCCAGACAGATCCGGCCGGTCACGGTGGTCAGCCAGCCGCCGAGGTTGCCTATCTCGCCGGGATCGATACGGCCCAGGCGCAGCCATGCCTCCTGGACGGCGTCCTCGGCCTCGGCCAGCGAACCGAGCATGCGGTAGGCGACCGCCTCGAGGTGACCGCGGTGCTCCTCGAAGCTCCGCGCCAGCAGTTCCCCGTCCCCCTCCACGGCGATCACCGGGAGAACAGCTCGAAGGCGACCGCCGGGCGGTTGCCGAACCGCTTCCCCGTCTCCTCGGCGAACCCGGTCAGCAGGCCCCGTGCGTACGCCTCCGGGTCCTCGTCGGTCAAGGCCTCGATGTAGGTGCGGTGTTCGAGCAGGGAGCGCACCGCACGCTCCAGCCCGCCGGTCGCGTCCACCGCGTGCGTGGGACCGCCGGATCCGGCGACCGCCACCCAGCGCACGCCGTTCCAGGGTTCGAGGCCCTGTTCGGCCAGTTCCGGGAAGATCCACCGGTTGCCCGCGTCACCGGCCGCGTCCAGCGTGGCGCGCCCGACGGCGACGTGGTCCGGGGTGTTCCAGTAGGTGCCGCCCCAGGTGTCCCGGTGGTTCAGGGTGATCACCAGCTCGGGCCGGTACCGGCGGACGGCGGCGGCGATGTCCCGGCGCAGGGCGGGGCCGTACGCGACGACCCCGTCCGCGTGGTCGAGGAAGGCGACCTCCGACACGCCGACCACCGCCGCGCTCGCCCGCTGCTCCCGCTCCCTGAGCGCGCCGCACTTCGCCGGCTCCAGGGTGTCGATGCCCGCCTCGCCGCGGGTCGCCAGGACATAGGAGACCTCGCGGCCGGCATCGGTCCAGGACGCGATCGCCGCCGCGCAGCCGTACTCGAGGTCGTCCGGGTGGGCTACCACGGCCAGGGCTCGCTGCCAGTCGTCGGGCATGGGCTGGAGTTGACGACTCATCGGCTCGGTCATGTCCGCAGACTAACCCGCCGCGCCGACATCCCACCGGCCGCGGATCACGCCTCGTCGCGCGCCAGGGCGAGCAGCCGGTCCAGCACGCGGGGGCCGCCGGCCCGGACGCCGTCGTGCTCGAACTCGTCGGTGACCCAGGTGCGCAGGCCGCGGATCGCCCGTGCGGTCCCGAGGGAGTGGGGCGTGTGGACGTACATGTCGTCGTGGTAGACGGCCGCCGCGGCCGGTACCTCGTTGTCGGCGAGGCGCGCGGGGTCGTAGAGGGGCGTCCAGTCGGTGCGCGCGGCGAGCAGTTCGGCCGTCTCGCGCAGGGGGCGCAGCGCGGGGTCGCAGTCGAACATCCAGGGATGAATGGTTTCTCCGGTGAACAGCAGCGGCTCGTCGCCGGCGAGTGCCTTGGCTGCGTCGAACCGCGGGAACTCGGCCCTCACGCGTTCGGCGGACCAGGCGGTGGGCCGGTCGTCCTGTGCGTAGATCGCTTCGTGGACCAGCGCGTACAGCGGGTGGCCGGCGAACGAGAGCAGCCCCTGCGCCTGTTCCTGGAAGGCGTCGGAGAGCGCGGGGCCGCCCGGGGTGGGGACGAAGGCGTCCTCCAGGAGGTGGTGCAGCCGGTGACTGCCGTCGCCGCTGCCGAGCATCCGGCCGAGGGACTGGAATGCCTCGGCGGTGAACCGGTAGCCGTTGGGGAGGACCACCTCGTGGGTGAGGAGGTGGTCGGCGATCCGGCGGGCGCGTTCGACGTCCTGCGGGTAGCGGGCGTAGTGGGCGGTGACCTTGCGTTCGATGCGCGGGTAGGCGGCCCGGTAGACGTCGTCGGCGTGTGCGTCGAGGGAGGGCAGTCCGCCGGTGATGAGCGCGGTGTCGAGGCCCTCGGGAGCCAGGGACAGGTAGGCGACCGTGCAGAAGCCGCCGAAGCTCTGGCCGAGGACGGTCCAGGCGGCGCCGCCGGTGACCTGGGGGCGGATGGCCTCGCAGTCCCGCACGATCGAGTCGGAGCGGAAGCGGGTGAGGTAGTCGGCCTGTTCGGCGGGGCCGCCGCGCAAGGGGAGCGTCTGCCGGTTGGCGGGGGTGGAGTGGCCGGTGCCGCGCTGGTCGAGGAGCAGGACGCGGTAGTCCTTCAGGGCGCGGCCGAGCCAGGAGGGCCTTCCGACGAATCGGTTTGCCCCGAAGCCGGGGCCGCCCTGGAGGTAGAGCAGCCAGGGCAGGTCCTGGCCGGCCCTGTCGCCGGCGACGACCTCACGCGCGTACAGTTCGATCGTCTCCCCCGCGGGGTCGCCGTGGTCGAGGGGCACGGTGAACCGGCGGTCGGTGAGGACCACTCCGGGCTGGCGGTAGCTGACGGACAAGAGGGCTCCCGGGACGAACGGAATGTCGGATCGCGACCCAGTTCAGCATATGTTCGTCCGGTCAACGAGCCCGGGATCGGCACTTCTTGCTGATCACTGGTCAGCGGGCCGGGAGACTGGAGCGCCGGACCACCAGTTCCGGGCGCAGAACGACCCGACGGTGCTCATGGGGCTTGTCCGCGCTGTCGCTCTCGGTCTCCTCCAGCAGCAGTTCGGCCGCCAGGGCGCCCATGGTGACGGCGGGCTGCCGCACCGAGGTGAGCGGAACGGCCGCCGCGGCCGCGAACTCGATGTCGTCGTAGCCGACGATCGCCAGGTCGTCGGGGACGCCGACCCCGGCCGCGTACATCGCCTGGAGGACGCCGAGGGCGAGCAGGTCGTTGGCGCAGAACACGGCGCTGGGGCGGTCCGACAGGCCGAGGAGGCGGGCCCCCGCGTCCCGTCCGGCGGCGACGTCGAGCCGCTCGGTGGGCAGCTCGCGCAGGCAGTCGGGTCCGAGGCCGGCCTCGGCGAGGGCGTTCAGGGCGCCGGTGCGGCGGTCCCGGACCTGGTTCAGTCCGGGCGGACCGCTGACGTACGCGAGGGAGCGGTGTCCGGCGTCGACGAGGTGCCGCACCGCCAGTGCACCGCCCGCCACGTCGTCCACGGAGACGGAGCACTCGGTGGTGCCCTCGGCCACCCGGTCGACCAGGACGAAGGGAATGCCGTGCCGGCGGAACGCGTCGATGTTGCGTCCGGTGGCGTCGGCCGGGGTGAGCAGCACGCCCCGCACCCGCTGCTCGGCGAAGAGCGACAGGTAGTCGGCTTCCTCGCCGGCGCTCTGTGCGCTGTTGCAGACCATGACGCCGAGCCCGGCGTCGCGTGCGGTCCGCTCGGCGCCGCGCGCGACGTCGACGAAGAAGGGGTTGCCCATGTCGAGGACGAGCAGGCCCATGATGCGGCTGCGACCGGCGCGCAGCTGGCGCGCCGACTCGCTGCGGACGTAGCCGAGCCGGTCTATGGCGGACAGCACCCGTGCCCGGGTCTCGGTGGCGACCGTGTCCGGGCGGTTGATGACGTTCGAGACCGTGCCGACGGAGACTCCGGCGACTCGGGCGACGTCCTTGATACCCACCGACTGGGCCATCGGGCAGGGACCTCCAGGGAGACGGGGGGCGGCGTGGCGGGCCATCACACTACCCGCACGGACGCCCCGTACCGGTCGCGGTCAGGCGGGCAGACGGAAGTCGACGACGTGGAGGGGAGAGGGTGTCGTACCGGCGGACTTCTCCTGGTACATCACCGACAGGATCCCGTCCTGGGCGACGCGGATCTCGTCGATCACCACCTCGCCGAAGGCGTTCAGACCGGAGCCGTCGTACAACAGCGTCCGGTCGGTGTGCCCGGTGGCGGCGGAGGCGGCGGCGATACGGCCGTACGGGAGGACGGCGTAGGCGTTGTCGTGGCGGTCCAGGACCAGCTTGGTGCGCTGTCTTCTGGAACGCGCTGTTGTTGACCAGGCCGTCGTAGGACGACGAAGTAGAGGGCCCGGTCGTCGAGTGTGGTGCTGCCGGTGCGGGTGACCGACGGGCCGGGGGCGGCGGCCCGTGCGGTGCCGGCGGCGAGGGCGGGGGCCGCCGCGGTGCCGAGGAGTGCGCCGGCCGGAAGAGTGCGTCGTCTCATCTCGGGCTCCGTCGTCAGGCGAGGTGGAAGACCTCGGTCAGCGGTTTCATCGCCTCGTCGGGGCGGGAGCCGTCGAGGGACTCGAAGAAGGGGGCCATCTCGGCCTGCCAGCGGGCGTTGACCTCGGTGGCCTCCATGCCGGCCTTGGCCGCCTCGAAGTCCTCGGTCTCCAGGTAGCCGACGAGGAGGCCGTCGCCGCGCAGGAAGAGGGAGTAGTTGTGCCAGCCGGTGGCCGAGAGCGCCTCGCGCATCTCGGGCCACACGGCGGCATGGCGTTCGCGGTACTCGGCGATCCGGTCCTGTCGGACCTTGAGCAGGAAGCAGACGCGTTGCATGAGGTACCGCTCCTTTGGAGCCGGTCAGGGGATCAGAAGTCGAACCGGTCGATGTTCCCGGCGTTGAAGACCGTGGGCTTGCCGAGGTTGATCACACCGTCCTTGCCGATGGTGTACTCGCCCATCGCACCGGCTTCGAAGGTCTCACCCTCCTTGCCGGTGATCTGGCCGGAGGACAGAGCGATCGCGGTGCGGGCGGCCAGTTCGCCGAGTTTCGCCGGGTCCCAGAGCTCGAACGCCTCGACGGTGCCGTTCTTGACGTACTTGCGCATGTCGTTCGGCGTGCCGAGGCCGGTCAGCTTGACCTTGCCCTTGTACTTGGAGCCGGACAGGTACTGGGCGGCGGCCTTGATACCGACGGTGGTCGGGGAGATGATCCCCTTCAGGTTCGGGTACTCCTGGAGCAGGCCCTGGGTCTGCTGGAAGGACTGCTGGGCGTCGTCGTTGCCGTAGGCGACCTTGACCAGCTTGATGTTCTTGTACTTGGGATCCTTGAGCTCCTCCTTCATGAAGTCGATCCAGGTGTTCTGGTTGGTCGCGGTCTGCGCGGCGGACAGGATCGCGATCTCGCCCTTGTGGCCGATCTGTTCGGCGAGCAGCTGCACCTCGGTGCGGCCCAGGTCCTCTGCGGAGGCCTGCGAGATGAAGGCGTTGCGGCAGTCGGCGGTGGTGTCCGAGTCGTAGGTGACGACCTTGATGCCGTTCTTCATGGCCTGCTTGAGCGCGGTGCACAGGGCGCCGGGGTCCTGCGCGGAGACGGCCATGGCGTCGACCTGCTGCTGGGTGAGGGTGTTGACGTAGGAGACCTGGCCTGCGGTGTCGGTGGCGCTTGAGGGGCCGACCTCCTTGTAGGTGGAGCCCAGTTCCTTCACGGCCTTCTCCCCGCCCTTGTCGGCGGTGGTGAAGTAGGGGTTGTTGACCTGCTTGGGCAGGAAGCCGACGGTCAGGCCCTTCTTGGTCTCGGCGTTCGGGTCGGCCTTGCCGGCCGAGGCGGCCGCGCCGTCCTCGTTCTTGACGTCCTCCTTGGTGGTGCCGCCGCAGGCGGTGGCGGCCAGGGCGAGCGAGGTGACGGCGGCGAGGGCCGCGCAGGTGCGGCGGACGGTTGCCTTGCGCATGGTGGGTTCCTTAAGGACGAGGGGGTTTCAGGGAGTCGGGGTGGGCGCCTTGGACACCGGTGGTGAGGTGGCGGTCCGGCGTCGGGCGCGTGCGACGGCGATCTGCCGGGCGACGCGGGGTCCCAGGACGGACAGCACCAGCAGCACACCCGTCACGACGATCTGCGACTGCGCGGACACGTCCTGCAGGCTCATCACGTTCTGCAGCGCGCCCAGCAGGAACACACCGGCGATCGCGCCGCCGAGCGTCCCCTTGCCGCCGTCGAAGTCGATACCGCCGAGCAGCACGGCGGCCACGACGGAGAGTTCGAGACCGGTGGCGTTGTCGTAGCGGGCGCTGGCGTAGTGCAGCGCCCAGAAGATGCCGGTGAGGGCCGACATCAGGCCGGTCAGGGTGAACAGGATCAGCTTCTGCCGCCTGACGCGGATGCCGGCGAAGCGGGCGGCCTCCTCCCCTGCGCCGATCGCGAACAGCGACCGCCCGAACGGGGTGGCGTGCAGGGTGACGACCGCGATGGCGAGCAGTACCAGGAAGGGCGGGAAGGCGTACGGGACGAACGTGTCACCGATGCGTCCGGCGGCGAAGTCCAGGTACGGGGCGGGGAAGTCGGTGACCGCGTCGGAGCCGAGCACGATCTGTGCGATGCCCCGGTAGGCGGCGAGGGTTCCGATGGTGACGGCGAGGGAGGGAAGTCCGAGGCGGGTCACCAGCAGCCCGTTGATCAGGCCGCAGACGACGCCGACGAGCAGACAGACCGGGATGATCGTCTCGATCGTCATGCCCTGGTTCCACAGGGCGCCCATCACCGCGCCGGACAGTCCGGCCGTGGACGCCACGGACAGGTCGATCTCGCCGGAGACCACGAGCAGGGTCATGGGCAGGGCGATCAGCGCGATCGGCAGGGTGTTGCCGATGAGGAACGACAGGTTGAGCGCGTTGCCGAAGCCGTCGACGGTGGTGAAGGACAGCAGCAGGACCACGACGAGCAGGGCGCCGACAGCTGTGTCCCACCTCAACGAGGCGGACCGGCGGACCACGCGCGTCAGGGACTCAGACATGGCGGGCGTTCCTCTTCTTCAGGGCGGTGGCCACGCGCAGCGCGACGATCCGGTCGACCGCGATGGCGAGGATGAGCAGGATGCCGTTGATGGCGAGCACCCACACGGAGCTGACGCCGAGGGCGGGCAGCACGCTGTTGATGGAGGTCAGCAGCAGGGCCCCGAGGGCGGCGCCGTAGACGCTGCCGGAGCCGCCGGTGAAGACCACGCCGCCGACCACGACCGCGCTGACGACGGTGAGTTCGTAGCCGTTGCCGGTGCCGGAGTCGACGTTGCCGAACCGGGCCAGGTACAACGCGCCGGCGAGGCCCGCGAGGCCGCCGCAGAAGGTGTACGCGGCGAGGATCCGCTTGCGTACGGGGATGCCGGCGAGCCGGGCGGCCTCCGGGTTCGAGCCCAGCGCGTACAGCTCGCGTCCGCTGCCGAAGTGCTTGAGGTAGTACGCCGTCGCCACGAGCACCGCGAGCGCGATCAGCGCCAGGTACGGCACCGCCGAGATGCCGCCGGAGCCGAAGTCGACGAAGCCGCCGGGGAGATCGGCCGCGGTGATCTGGCGGGAGCCGACCCAGATGGAGTCGATGCCGCGGATGATGTAGAGCGTGCCGAGGGTCACCACGAGGGCGGGCACCTGGCCGAGGCTGACGAGCAGACCGTTGAGCAGTCCGAAGCCTGTGCCGAGCAGGACGGCGAGGGCGATGGCGACGACCGCGTTTCCGCCGTCCTGGAGATGGATGCCGGCGGCGAAGGCGCTGATCCCGAGCGTGGAGCCGACCGACAGGTCGACGTTGCGGGTGATGACCACCAGGGACTGGCCGGTGGCGACCAGGACCAGGATGGTGGCGTTCAGCAGCAGGTCCTTGATGCCCTGTTCGGACAGGAACTCGCTGTTGCCGGCCTGGGTGACGCCGATCATCACCAGGAAGACGACGAGGATGGCGAGTTCACGCATCTTGAAGACCCGGTCGGCCAGCCGGGTGGCACCGGCCCTGGGCACCTCGGCGACGGGAGCTTCTTCGGGAGCGGTGACCGTCATGCTGCGGCCCTCCCCGTGGCTGCGGCCATCACGGTTTCCTCGGTGGCGTCGGTGCGGGGGATCTCGGCGGTGATCCGGCCCTCGTGCATCACCAGCACGCGGTCGGCCATGCCGAGGATCTCGGGCAGGTCGGAGGAGATCATCAGGACGGCGACGCCGTCGGCGGCGAGCTGGGACAGCAGCCGGTGCACTTCCGCCTTGGTGCCGACGTCGATGCCACGCGTGGGCTCGTCGACGATCAGCACCTTCGGCCCGGTGGCGAGCCACTTGGCGAGGACGACCTTCTGCTGGTTGCCGCCGGACAGGGTGTTCACCGTGTCGGCGATCCGGGCGTACTTGACCTGGAGCTTCACGGCCCAGTCGAGGGAACGGCTGCGTTCGGCGCCGCGGTCCATCAGACCGGCCCTCACCGTCGTTCGGAGTCCGGTGAGGCCGATGTTGCGTTCGATGGACATGTCCATCACCAGCCCCTGGGCGCGCCGGTCCTCGGGCACCAGCGCGAGGCCGGCGGCCATGGCGGTGGACGGGGCACCGTTGGTGAGCCCCCGCCCGTCGACCTCCACCTCGCCGGCGTCCCATCGGTCGATGCCGAACACGGCGCGGGCCACCTCGGTGCGGCCGGCGCCGACGAGCCCCGCCAGGCCGACGATCTCACCGCGCCGCACGTCGAAGGAGACGTCGGTGAAGACGCCCTCACGGGTCAGTCTGCGCACGCTCAGGGCGGTCCCGCCCGGGGTCACGTCCTGCTTGGGGTAGAGCTCATCGAGATCGCGGCCGACCATGCGGCGGACCAGGTCGTCCTCGGTCATGCCGTCCAGCGGCTCGCTCGCGATCCAGGCGCCGTCGCGCAGGGTGGTGACCCGCCGGCAGATCTCGAAGATCTCCTCCAGGCGGTGGGAGATGAAGAGAACCGACGCGCCCTGTTCACTCAGGGTGCGTACGACGCCGAAGAGGCGGGCGGCCTCGCTGCCGGTGAGGGCGGCGGTGGGCTCGTCCATGATCAGGACGCGGGCGTCGAAGGAGAGCGCCTTGGCGATCTCGACGATCTGCTGGTCGGCGATGGACAGACCGCGGGCCGGGCGGTCCGGGTCGAGTGCGACCCCCAGCCGCTTCATCAGGGCCGCGGTCGCGTCGTACGTGGCCTTGTGGTCGATTCGGCCGAAGGCCCGCCGGGGCTGCCGGCCCATGAAGATGTTCTCGGCGATCGACAGGTCGGGGAAGAGTGTGGGCTCCTGGTAGATCACGGCGATACCGGCGTCGCGTGCGTCGCCGGGGCCGTGGAAGACGACCGGCGCGCCGTCGAGCAGCACCTGGCCGGCATCCGGCCGGTGCACTCCGGCGAGCGTCTTGATGAGGGTCGACTTGCCGGCTCCGTTCTCCCCGGCGAGGGCGTGCACCTCCCCGGGGAACAGCTCCAGGGAGACGTCCCGCAGCGCACGCACCGCGCCGAAGGACTTGGACATGCCCTTGAGCGCGAGAACCGGGGCCGGACCCGTGTCGGACGGGTGGGTCATGAGGGCTCCTCGACGACGTCGGCGGGTCGGCCCTCGCCACGTCGTGAAAGGTTTCAACTGGATTGCCGGGACGTTAGGCGCGCGACGCATGTCACGTCAATGGGGCCCGGTCGAAAAACTTTCGACAGCTTCGGATCACACCGTGGTCACGGACGCCGGCCTTCACCGAAGGGGTTGACACCCCTTCGGGGGCGCCCTAGCTTCCCGTACTGAATCGTTTCACTCAGTGGTCGTTACGACCCGATGTCACAGGAGCCCTGACGTGACCGAGCTCGCCGCGGCGAAGGCCGCTCTCAAGACCCAGGCAGTCGAGACGCCGTCATGGGCGTACGGGAACTCGGGGACCCGGTTCAAGGTGTTCGCGCAACAGGGCGTCCCCCGTACTCCGCAGGAGAAGCTGGACGACGCGGCCAAGGTGCACGAGTTCACCGGAATCGCGCCGACCGTGGCGCTGCACATCCCGTGGGACAAGGTCGAGGACTACGCGGCACTGGCCAGGCACGCCGAGGACCGGGGGGTGAAGCTCGGCACGATCAACTCCAACACCTTCCAGGACGACGACTACCGGCTGGGCTCCCTCTGCCATCCGGACGCAGCGGTGCGCAGGAAGGCCGTCGGCCATCTGCTGGAGTGCGTCGACATCATGGACGCGACCGGTTCCAAGGACCTGAAGCTGTGGTTCGCCGACGGGACGAACTATCCCGGGCAGGACGACATCCGCGCACGGCAGGACCGGCTCTCCGAAGGGCTGGCGGAGGTCTACGGGCGGCTCGGCGACGGGCAGCGGATGCTGCTGGAGTACAAGCTCTTCGAGCCGGCGTTCTACACGACGGACGTGCCGGACTGGGGGACGGCGTACGCGCACTGCCTGAAGCTCGGTGAGAAGGCGCAGGTGGTGGTCGACACCGGACATCACGCGCCGGGGACCAACATCGAGTTCATCGTCGCGACGCTGCTGCGGGAGGGGAAGCTCGGCGGGTTCGACTTCAACTCACGGTTCTATGCGGACGACGACCTGATGGTGGGGGCGGCGGATCCGTTCCAGTTGTTCCGGATCATGTACGAGGTGGTGCGTGGGGGCGGGTTCACGCCCGGGGTGGCGTTCATGCTGGATCAGTGCCACAACATCGAGGCGAAGATCCCGGCGCTCGTTCGTTCCGTCATGAACGTTCAGGAAGCGACGGCGAAGGCGCTGCTGGTGGACCGGTCGGCGTTGGCAGATGCTCAGCGGGCGGGGGATGTTCTCGAGGCCAACGCCGTGTTGATGGACGCGTACAACACGGACGTGCGTCCGCTGCTTCGTGAGGTGCGGGAGGAAATGGGGCTGGACCCCGAGCCCCTTTCCGCCTACCGGCGGTCCGGATGGGCCGAGAAGATCGTCGCCGAGCGGGTTGGCGGGGAGCAGGCGGGGTGGGGGGCGTGAGCGTCTGCCGGGACTCTGTTCATCGCGGGCTGCCGGCCCGTCGTGGTTGATCGCGCCCCCGCGGCGGTAGCCGCACATGCGACACGGCCCCACGCCCCTGGAGGGGCGCTCCGCTCCCCTTCTGTCGACAAGGACTGATCACTTATGTCATCCCACCCCGAAGCTGCCGCTCTGCTCGCTCGTTCTCACCGGCTCGGCGCCGACCCCCGTAACACCAACTACGCCGGCGGCAACACCTCGGCCAAAGGCACCGAAACCGATCCGGTCACCGGCGGTGACGTCGAGCTGATGTGGGTCAAGGGGTCCGGGGGTGATCTCGGGACGCTCGCCGAGGCGGGGCTGGCCGCGCTGCGACTGGACCGGCTGCGGGCGCTCGCCGGGGTCTACCCGGGGGTCGAGCACGAGGACGAGATGGTCGGGGCGTTCGACTACTGCCTGCACGGCAAGGGCGGTGCCGCGCCCTCGATCGACACCGCGATGCACGGACTCGTCGACGCCGCGCACGTCGACCATCTCCACCCCGACTCCGGGATCGCCCTCGCCTGCGCGGCCGACGGGGAGAAGCTGACCGCCGAGTGCTTCGGCGACACCGTGGTGTGGGTGCCGTGGCGGCGGCCCGGCTTCCAGCTCGGGCTCGACATCGCCGCCGTGAAGGCGGCCAACCCTGAGGCCGTCGGGTGCGTGCTCGGCGGGCACGGCATCACCGCCTGGGGTGACACCTCCGAGGAGTGCGAGCGGAACTCGCTGCACATCATCCGCACCGCCGAGACGTTCCTCGCCGAGCGTGGCCGGCCGGAGCCGTTCGGTCCGGTGATCGAGGGGTACGAGCCGCTGCCCGAGGCAGAGCGGCGGGAGCGGGCGGCCGCCCTGGCGCCGTACGTACGGGCCATCGCCTCACAGGACCGGGCGCAGGTCGGGCACTTCGACGACTCGGGCGCCGTACTGGACTTCCTGGCCCGCGCCGAGCACCGGCGGCTGGCCGCCCTCGGCACCTCCTGCCCGGACCACTTCCTGCGCACCAAGGTCCGTCCGCTCGTCCTCGACCTGCCGCCGGCCGCCCCGCCGGCCGAGGCGGTCGCCCGGCTGAAGGAGCTGCACGCGGCCTACCGCGAGGAGTACGCCGCCTACTACGCGCGGCACGCGGAGCCCGACTCCCCCGCGATGCGCGGCGCCGACCCCGCGATCGTGCTGGTGCCGGGCGTGGGCATGTTCAGCTTCGGCAAGGACAAGCAGACCGCGCGGGTGGCCGGTGAGTTCTACCTCAACGCGATCAACGTGATGCGCGGGGCCGAGGCGGTGTCCACGTACGCGCCGATCGAGGAGTCGGAGAAGTTCCGTATCGAGTACTGGGCGCTGGAGGAGGCCAAGCTTCAGCGGATGCCGAAGCCCAAGCCGCTCGCCACCCGGGTGGCGCTGGTGACCGGTGCGGGCGGCGGGATCGGCAGGGCGATCGCACAGCGGCTGGCGGCCGAGGGCGCGTGTGTGGTCGTGGCCGATCTGAACGGGGAGAACGCCGCGCGGGTCGCCGAGGAGCTGGGCGGGTCCGACAAGGCCGTCGCCGTGACCGTCGACGTCACGTCCGAGGAGCAGATCGCCGGTGCCTTCAGGGCCGCCGTTCTCGCCTTCGGTGGTGTCGACCTGGTGGTGAACAACGCGGGGATCTCGATCTCCAAGCCGCTCCTGGAGACGTCCGCCGAGGACTGGGACCTCCAGCACGACATCATGGCCCGCGGTTCCTTCCTCGTGTCGCGCGAGGCGGCCCGGGTGATGACCGCGCAGGAACTGGGCGGAGACATCGTCTACATCGCGTCGAAGAACGCGGTGTTCGCCGGTCCCCACAACATCGCCTACTCCGCCACCAAGGCCGACCAGGCCCACCAGGTGCGGCTGCTCGCCGCCGAACTGGGCGAGCAGGGGATCCGGGTCAACGGCGTCAACCCGGACGGTGTGGTGCGCGGTTCCGGCATCTTCGCGGGCGGCTGGGGCGCCCAGCGTGCCGCCGTGTACGGGGTCCCGGAGGAGAAGCTGGGCGAGTTCTACGCCCAGCGGACGCTGCTGAAGCGGGAGGTGCTGCCCGAGCATGTGGCGAACGCCGTGTTCGCGCTGACCGGAGGCGATCTCACGCACACCACCGGACTGCATGTCCCGGTCGACGCCGGCGTGGCCGCCGCGTTCCTGCGATGAGCACCGCCGTGAAGTCGTACGCCGCGGTCGACCTCGGCGCGTCCAGCGGGCGCGTCATGGTCGGCCGCGTCGGCCCCGACAGCCTGGAGCTGACCGAGGCCCGCCGTTTCCCGAACCGGCCGGTACGGGTGCCCGAAGGGCTGCGCTGGGACGTTCTGGGGCTGTACGCGGGGGTGCTCGACGGACTGAGAAGGGCAGGGCAGGTCGACTCCGTCGGCATCGACAGCTGGGCCGTGGACTACGGGCTGCTGGACGCGGACGGGGCGCTGCTCGGCAATCCGGTGCACTACCGCGACAGCCGTACCGAGGGGGTCGCCGAGAAGGTGTGGTCGACCGTGCCCGCCGGAGAGCTGTACGCGGCGACCGGACTGCAGTACGCCCCGTTCAACACCCTGTACCAGTTGACGGCGGCTCGCGGTTCGGTACAACTCGCGCGGGCCGAGCGGCTGTTGCTGATACCGGATCTGATGGCGTACTGGCTGACCGGGGAGCAGGGCACAGAGCTGACGAACGCCTCCACCACCCAGCTGATCGACCCGCGCACCCGTGACTGGGCGCACGGCGTCGCGGAGCGGCTGGGTGTCGACCTCGCCCTGTTCGCGCCGCTGCGCGGGCCCGGGGACCCGGCCGGGGTGCTGCGGCCGGAGGTGCTGGAGGAGACCGGGCTGAGCGGACCGGTCCCGGTGACGGCGGTCGGTTCGCACGACACGGCGTCCGCGGTGGCCGCGGTACCGGCGGACGGTGAGCGGTTCGCGTACATCTGCACCGGCACCTGGTCGCTGGCCGGCCTCGAGCTGGACGCGCCGGTGCTGACGGAGGAGAGCCGGGCCGCCAACTTCACCAATGAGCTGGGGCTGGACGGCACGGTCCGCTACCTGCGCAACATCATGGGTCTGTGGCTGCTCCAGGAGTGTCTGCAGACCTGGGGCGAGCCCGATCTGGGCGGGCTGCTGCACGAGGCGGCCGGGGTGCCGGCACTGCGCTCGGTGGTCGACGCGGGGGACGCCGCGTTCCTCGCGCCGGGGCGGATGCCGGAGCGGATCGCCGAGGCCTGCCGGGACTCGGGGCAGCCGGTGCCGGTGTCCGCCGCCGAGGTCACGCGCTGCATCCTCGACTCGCTCGCCCTGGCACACCGCAAGGCGGTCGAGGACGCCTCCCGGCTCGCCGGGCAGCCGGTGGACGTCGTGCACATCGTGGGCGGCGGCACCCGCAACGCGCTGCTGTGCCAGCTGACCGCCGACGCCTGCGGGCTGCCGGTGGTGTCCGGGCCGACGGAGGCGGCGGCGCTGGGCAATGTGCTCGTGCAGGCCCGTGCGCACGGGCTGGTCGGCGACCTCACCGGGATGCGGCGGCTGCTCACCCGCACCCAGCCGCTGACGCGGTACACGCCGCGCGGCGGCACACAGCGGTGGCAGGCCGCCCAGGCCCGCCTCGCCCGGGGCTGACCGGGTCTCCCGCCGGCCCCCGCTCCCGCATTACCCTGCATTCACCCGATGACCGAATGACCCGAGGAGCCGCGATGCGTGTCGCCCTGTTCCTGACCTGCGTCAACGACACGCTCTATCCGGACACCGGGCGCGCCGTGGTGAAACTCCTGACCAGGCTGGGTGTCGATGTCGACTTCCCGATGGCGCAGACCTGCTGCGGTCAGGCGCACTACAACACCGGTTACCGGCATGAGGCTGAGCCGATGGCCCGTCATTTCTCGGATGTCTTCCGGGACTACGAGGCGATCGTGACGCCGTCCGGGTCGTGCGGGGCGATGGTGCGGGAGCTGTATCCGCGGATGGGTGAGCGGGCCCGGGCGGAGGGGCGCGGGGACACCCTGGCGGCGACGCTGGCGCCGGTCGTACCGAAGACGTACGAACTCACCGAGTTCCTGGTGGATGTGCTGGGGGTGACGGACGTCGGGGCGTACTACCCGCACAAGGTGACCTACCACCCGACCTGCCACGGGCTGCGCGCACTGGGCCTCGGCGAGCGGCCGCTGCAGCTGCTGCGGGCGGTGAGAGGGCTGGAGCTGGCCGCGTTGCCGGGGGCGGAGGAGTGCTGCGGCTTCGGCGGCACCTTCGCGCTGAAGAACGCCGATGTCTCGGCCGCGATGGGAACCGACAAGGTGCGCAACGCGGAGTCGACGGGCGCCGAGGTGCTGTGCGCCGCGGACAACTCCTGTCTGATGCACATCGGCGGAACGATGACCAGGCTGCGGACCGGGATGCGGCCGGTGCACATCGCGGAGATCCTGGCGAGCACGGAGGAGGCGCCGGCCGTATGAGCGGTACATTCGTCGGGATGCCGGCCTTTCCGGAGGCCGCCCGGGACGCCGTGCACAACACCACCCTGCGCGGAAACCTGCGGCACGCCACGCACACCATCCGTGCCAAGCGCGCCAAGGCCGTCGCGGAGCTGCCCGACTGGGCGGAACTGCGGGAGGCGGGCAAGCAGATCAAGGACCACACGCTCCGCCATCTCGACCGCTACCTCGTGCAGTTGGAGGAGTCGGTGACGGCGGCGGGCGGCACCGTGCACTGGGCCGCCGACGCCGACGAGGCCAACCGGATCGTGGCCGGGCTGGTCAAGGAGACCGGTGAGTCGGAGGTCGTCAAGGTCAAGTCGATGGCCACACAGGAGATCGGTCTCAACGAAGCTCTTCAGGCGGAGGGTATCCGCGCCTACGAGACCGATCTGGCGGAGCTGATCGTGCAGTTGGGCAAGGACCGGCCGTCGCACATCCTGGTGCCGGCGATCCACCGCAACCGCGGGGAGATCCGGGAGATCTTCGCCCGGGAGATGAGCGAGTGGGGCCGCCCCGCCCCCGAAGGACTGACGGACACCCCCGCCGAACTCGCCGACGCGGCGCGGCTGCATCTCCGGGAGAAGTTCCTGCGCGCCCAAGTGGGCATCTCCGGCGCCAACTTCATGGTCGCCGAGACCGGCACCCTGGTAGTGGTGGAGTCCGAGGGCAACGGGCGGATGTGCCTGACCCTGCCCGAGACACTGATCTCGGTCGTCGGTATCGAGAAGATCGTTCCGACCTGGCAGGACCTGGAGGTGTTCCTGCAGACCCTCCCCCGCTCCTCGACCGCCGAGCGGATGAACCCGTACACCAGCACCTGGACCGGAACCACGGATGAGGACGGCCCGCGGACGTTCCACCTGGTCCTGCTGGACAACGGCCGCACCGACACCCTCGCCGACGAGGTGGGCCGGCAAGCACTGCGCTGCATCCGCTGCTCGGCCTGCCTCAACGTGTGCCCGGTGTACGAGCGGGCCGGCGGCCACGCGTACGGCTCGGTCTATCCGGGGCCGATCGGCGCGATCCTCAGCCCTCAACTGCGGGGCACCGGAAGTGAGATCGACGCGTCCCTGCCCTACGCCTCGTCGCTGTGCGGGGCCTGCTACGACGTCTGCCCGGTCGCCATCGACATCCCCGAGGTACTGGTGCACCTGCGGGAACGCGTGGTGCAGGGCGGCCGGGTGACGAGGGCGGGCAACAAGGTGGTGGTGCAGCCGGCGAAGGGGCACGCCGCCGAGCGGGCGGCGATGCGCGCGGCACGCTGGGCGTTCACGCATCCCGGCGCGCTGCGCACCGGCCAGCGCCTCGCCTCGCGCACGCGTCGACTCCATCCGCGCACCCTGCCGGGCCCCGGCCGGGCGTGGAGCGGGACCCGCGACCTGCCGCCGGTACCGGCGGAGCCGTTCCGGGACTGGTGGCAGCGTACGCGGGGCGGAAAGGGAGCGGCCAAGTGAGCAGCAGGGAACGGATCCTGGGCCGGGTGCGGCGCGCCCTCGCCGACGTGCCGCGCGACGACACACCCTACGAGCGGGCGGTCGCCCGGGACTATCTGCGCGAGCACGGTGAGCGCACCGTCGAGGAGACGGTGGACCTTCTCGCGGAAAACCTGGCCGACTACCGGGCCATCGTGCACCGTACGGACGCCGACGCGCTGCCGTACCTCATCATGCGGCTGCTCGCCGAGCGCGGCGCACAGTCCGTGCTCGTACCGCCAGGCCTTCCGCCGGCGTGGATGTCGGCCGCCGATCCCCCTCGTATCCACGACCGAGCCGCGAGCACGCCCCACGAACTCGACCGGGTGGGGAGTGTGGTCACCGCCTGCGCGGTGGCCGTCGCCGAGACGGGCACGATCGTGCTGGACGGCTCCCCCGACCAGGGCCGGCGTCGTATCACCCTGGTCCCCGACCACCACATCTGCGTGGTCCGCGTCCCTGACCAGGTGGTCGCCTCCGTCCCCCAGGCCCTCGCGCGTCTCGACCCGGCACGCCCCCTTACCTGGATCTCCGGTCCGTCGGCCACCAGTGACATCGAACTCGACCGGGTGGAGGGCGTGCACGGGCCGCGCACCCTGGAGGTCGTGCTGGTCGGGTGAGCCCGCGCGTGAGGTGTCGTTGAGTACACCCGGCGATACGGGTCCTGCGCCCCCTGTGGTGCGCCCGTCTCCTCCGTAGCGTCTTGGGCGTGGCACAGGACGTGCCGGACGGAGGAGATGACGATGTTTCGCAACGGGGCACGACCCGACCAGGACACGGAGCCCGCCCCCGAGGCCCTGCGGCTGGTCAAGGTCACCAAGTCGTACGGCACCGCGGACAGCACGGTGACCGCCCTCGACGGGGTGACGCTCGGGCTGGCGCGGGGCACGTTCACCGCGGTGATGGGGCCGTCCGGCTCGGGCAAGTCCACGCTGTTGCAGTGCGCGGCGGGCCTGGACCGGCCGGACAGCGGGATCGTGCGGGTGGACGGGACCGAGCTGACGGGTGGCAGCGAGGCGGAGCTGGCGAAGTTCCGGCGCGGGCGGATCGGGTTCGTGTTCCAGCAGTACAACCTGCTCGAGACACTGACCGTCGCGCAGAACACCGTGCTGCCGCTGAAGCTCGCCGGCCGGCGCGTGGACCGGAAGCGGGCCCGGGAGATCCTGACCGCCGTCGGTCTGGGCGACCGGCTCGGACACCGGCCCGACCAGTTGTCCGGCGGTCAGCGCCAGCGGGTGGCGATCGCCCGGGCGCTGGTCACCGAGCCCCGGGTGATCTTCGCGGACGAGCCGACCGGCGCCCTGGACACCCGCAGCGCGCGCGAGGTGCTGGCGCTGCTCCAGCAGGCGGTGCGGGTGTACGGGCGGACCGTGGTGATGGTGACGCACGATCCGGTCGCCGCCTCCTGCGCCGACCGTGTGCTGTTCCTCGCGGACGGCCGGCTGGCCGGCCGGCTGGACGCGCCGACGGTGGACGCGGTGGCGGAGCGGCTCGCCCATCTGGGCGACACCGTGACGGCGGGGGTGTGAGCCGTGTTCGTCCTTGCCATGCGGTCGGTCCGGCGGCGGCCCGGACGGTTCCTCGCGACGCTGCTGTCCGCCTTCCTTGGCGCGGCGATCGTCATGACGTTCCAGTCGATGCACGACACGGCGGGGCAGCCGGGCGTGGACGCGGTCAGCTCCGAGACCCTCCGGATGTCCGCCGACGTGGTCGGCGGGTACGGCACACTGCTGGTGTTCTTCGCCGTCGCCTCGACGCTGACGGTGAACGTGCGGCAGCGGGCGGGCGAGCTGGAGCTGCTGCGCTGCTCGGGGGCGACCCCGGCGCAGCTGAAGCGGATGGTCGTCGGTGAGGCGGTGGTCGTGGCCCTGGTGGGCGCGGCACTCGCGGTCCTCGCGGCGATGGCGGGCGGACGGCTGTTGCTCGAGGTGTTCCGGGACAGCGGGCAGGTCGCCCGCTCAGTGGACCACTCCTTCGGGATCATCGCCCTGCTGTCCGGCATCGGCGTCACGCTGCTCGCGTCGGCGGGCGCGGCGTTCCTCGCCGTGCGGCGGGTGACGCGGGGGCGGCGACGGTACGGCAGGGCGCGGACGTTCCTCGCCTTCGGGGCGCTGGCGGCCGGTGCGGTGGCGGTGTGCTCGACCCTGGTCCTCTCGGCATCGGACGAGATGCTGATGGCGCCGCCCGCGTACGGGGCGATCCTGCTGTCGGTGGGGCTGGCGCTGATGGCGCCGCGGCTGCTGACCGGCCTACTGGGCCGGCTGGCGCCGGGCGGGGCGAGCGGGTGGCTGGCCGTGCGGAACCTGCGTCAGCGGGCCGGGGATCTCGCCGGCATCCTGATGTCGCTGGTCCTGTTCACGGCGGTGTCGACGGCGACGCTGACCATGCAGGCGGTGGAGAGCGACGCGGTGGCGGCCTCGGGGCTGGTGAAGTCGGTCGACGCCAAGAACCTGGAGACGCTGAACTTCACGGTGGTCGGCATCATCGTGGTGTTCGTGTGCGTGATGCTGGTCAACTCGCTGTACGCGGCGACGGCCTACCGCGGCGGGGAGTTCGGCCGGCAGCGTCTCGCCGGGGCGACGCCCGGACAGGTGCTGGGCATGGTGGGCGCCGAGGGTCTGGTCCTCACGGTCACCGGGGTGCTGACCGGGACGCTGGCGGCGCTGGCCGGGATCGTGCCGTTCTCCGTGGTCCGCGGTGACGTGGTGCTGCCGGAGCAGATGTTCGGTGCGTGGGGCCTGGTCGCGTCGATCGGCGCGGCGGTGACGCTCGGGACGAGCCTGGTCACGGCCCGGCGGGTGCTGCGTACGCCGGCGGTACAGGCGGTGGGGGCAACCACGTGACAGAGCGGTGAGCAAGCGCTTGGATAGTGTCCTGGGCGTCCTTGGGCGTCCGGGCACTGTCGTTCCCGCGCTCATCCGGAGGCCTCTGTTGTTCACATCCGTCGACGACGTCTCCGCGCGCCTCGCCCGGACCGGCTATCTTGCGTCGCCCGCCGTCGCCACGACCGTCTTCCTCGCCGACCGGCTCGGCAAGCCGCTGCTGGTGGAGGGCCCCGCCGGGGTCGGCAAGACCGAGCTCGCCAAGGCGGTCGCCGAGGTAGCCGGGGCCCGGCTGATCCGGCTCCAGTGCTACGAGGGAGTGGACGAGTCGCGGGCGCTGTACGAGTGGAACCACGCCAAGCAGCTGCTGCGGATCAGTGCCGGCCGGGACGAGAGCTGGGACGAGACGCGGACGGACATCTTCAGCGAGGAGTTCCTGCTGCCCCGTCCGCTGCTCACCGCGATCCGCGGCGACGACCCCAAGGTGCTGCTGATCGACGAGACCGACAAGGCGGACGTGGAGGTCGAAGGGCTGCTGCTGGAGGTGCTCAGCGACTTCCAGGTGACCGTTCCGGAGCTCGGCACCGTCACCGCGGCCCGCCGCCCGTTCGTGGTCCTCACGTCGAACGCGTCCCGGGAGCTGTCCGAGGCGCTGCGCCGCCGCTGCTTGTTCCTGCACATCGGCTTCCCCGACGCGGAGCTGGAGCGGCGGATCGTACGGCTGAAGGTACCGGGCATCGACGCGGCGCTGACCGAGTCCGTCGTCCGGGTGGTGGGGGCGTTGCGCGGGATGGACCTGCGGAAGGTGCCGTCGGTGGCCGAGACCATCGACTGGGCCCGCACCCTGCTGGCGCTGGGCGCCGGCACCCTGGACGAGACAGTGGTACGCGACAGCCTGGGCGTGATCCTCAAGCATCACGACGACATCCAGAAGGCGGCGGCCAAGCTCGACCTGGACGCTCTGTGAGCGCCGTCGCGGAATCCGACCTCGCGACCCGGCTGGGCGGCCTCGTCGACGCACTCCGTTCCCACGGCCTGCGCGTCGGCACCGGCGAGACCGTGGACGCGGCGCGCGCGGTGGAGGCGCTCGGACTCGCTGACCGGGAGCTGCTCCGCGAGGGCCTGGCGGCGACACTGTTGCACGGGACCGTCCAACGCCCGGTGTTCGACGCGGTCTTCGACCTCTACTTTCCGCGCGGGGTCGGCGGCCCGGAGGGCGGGCCCGCGGACCGGGAGGGCCTGCGCGAGCGGCTGGCGGCCGCGCTCGCCGACAACGACACCGCTCTGATGGGCCGGCTGGCGGTGGAGGCGGTCGACGGCTTCGGCGGGTACGGGAGTTCAGCCGGGTCGGACGGCTGGTCGTCGTACCAGACGCTGGACCGGCTGCGTCCGCAGACGCTGCTGGCGCGGGTGCGGGACGAGGTGCGCGGGCGGGACGGCAGCGCGGGTTTCGGCGACCGGCTCCTTGAGGACGAGATCCGGCGGCGCGTCGAGGAGTTCCGGCGCATGGTGGCAGTGGAGGCGCGGCGGCGGGTGGCGGAGCGGCGGGGCCGGGACGAGATCGCCCGGCGTGCGGTGGCCCCGACCGCCGACCGTGTCGACTTCCTGTTCGCCGGGAAGGACCGGCTGGCCGAGCTGCGGCGTACGGTGCGGCCGCTGGCCCGGAAGCTGGCGACCCGGCTGGCGGCCCGCCGTCGCCGGGCCGCGCGCGGCAGCATCGATCTGCGCCGGACGCTGCGCGGCTCGCTGTCGACCGGCGGGGTGCCGATGCGGCCCGTACTGCGCCGGCGTCGGCCCGCCCGGCCCGAACTGGTGCTGCTGTGCGACGTGTCGGGTTCGGTGTCCGGATTCTCCGACTTCACGATGCTGCTGGTGCAGGCGCTGCACGACCAGTTCAGCAAGGTGCGGGTGTTCGCCTTCGTCAACCGGATCGACGAGGTGACCGGGCTGCTGGTGCACGGCGCCGCCGACCCGGAGGGCCTGGGCGCCCGGATCCAGGGCGAGGCGGCCCTCACCGGCTGGCACGGCAGCAGCGACTACGGCATGGCGCTGGGTGAGTTCACGGAGCGGTACGCCGATGCCGTGGGCCCGCGCACGACGGTGTTCGTCCTCGGCGACGCCCGCAACAACATGGGCGACCCGAATCTCCCGGCCGTTCGCGAGCTGGTCCGGAGTGCCCGGCGGGTCCATTGGCTCAACCCCGAGCAACGCTCCCGCTGGGGCACCGGCGACTCCGCGGCACCCGAGTACGCGGAGCTGGTGGACATGCACGAGTGCCGGAACGTACGGCAGTTGAACGCCCTGGTGGGGCGGCTGTTGCCGGTGTGACCCCCAGGAACACGGTCCGGTCCGGCCGCCCCGTGTGCCGTGCACTCGGTCATCTCAGCCGCTCTCGGCGTCACCGAGGTGCACCCCCGCCTCCGCCGGCCCTGCCGGTACGCCGGTCTCCCAAGCGCAAGCGGTCAGCTCGCCCCCGCCCAGCACCAGTGCCGTGAACACACCGCCCCACTCGAACGGGGACCTGTCCCCGCTTCACCGGGCGCGACGCTGCCACGGCAACAGGGACCACTCCCCGTTTACTCCCCCGACGGCGCGTCCGCGACGGATCGGCCATCGACCATGACCGCCACGCGGGGGGGTCGGGCAGGGTGGTGACCGGAACCCCCGGCCCGGCTGGTCGGTCAGTCCGCCTTCGCGTACTCCTGGGCCATCGCGCCCGCGAAGTCGTACACCACGACCTGGTCGTCCCCGACGACCCACGCGTCGTGCCCCGGCGGGCAGACGAAGACGTCGCCGGGACCTACCTCGCCCTCGGCGCCGTCGTCCATGCGGAGGCGCAGGCGGCCCTGCACCACGTAGCCGTTGTGGTGGATCCGGCAGCTCTTCGTCCCCGCGATGGGGCCCACGGACTCCGACCAGCGCCACCCCGGTTCGAAGGTGGCCACGGCGAAATCCAGCCCCGTCAGGTGGACGGCCTCGAGATGGCCCCTCGGGAAATCGCGTCGCTCGTCGGGCTTCTCCAGCATCTTGACCTCGAACATGCCGTTCTCCCTTCCGGTCGTCGCCCTGCACGACCGGGTCCGGTCTCCGTCTGCCCGGAACGGCACCGGCGGGGCCGGGCCCCACCACTTCATCGTCCGCCTGTCCCCCCGGGGCCGCCATTCGGGTGAGGAAACGGACGACGACGTCAGTCGCCGGGGCCGCAGAGCCGCGCGAACCGCCCGGCGTCGACATTGCCCCCGGACAGGATCAGGCCGACCCTGCGAGGGAGCGGACCCGCACGGCCGGTGAGCAGCGCGGCGAGCGGAGTGGCCCCGCTCGGCTCGAGAACGATCTTCAGCCGCTCGAAGGCGAACCGCATCGCGTCCCTGATCTCGTCGTCGCCGACCAGCACGATGCCGTCGAGGAGCCGCCGGTTGACGGCGAAGGTCAGTTCGCCCGGGGTGTGCAGCGCCTGGCCGTCGGCGATGGTGTGCGGTACCGGGATGCTGACGCGCCGGCCCTGCTCCAGCGACCTCTTGGTGTCGTCCCCGGCCTCGGGTTCGACGCCGACCACCCGCGTGGCGGGGCGCAGGCTCCTGACGGCGGTGGCGCTTCCGGCGATCAGTCCACCGCCTCCGACCGGAGCGAGCAGAACGTCCAGTTCTCCCGCCTCTTCGACGAGTTCGAGGGCCGCGGTGCCCTGCCCGGCCATGACGTGGGGATGGTCGTAGGGCGGGACGAGGGCCAGGCCCCGCCCGGCCGCCAGGGCCTCGGCGATGGCGACCCGGTCGCCGGTGTACCGGTCATAGGTGACGATCTCGGCACCGTACCCCTCGGTGGCCGCCCGCTTCGACGGCGGGGCGTCCTCGGGCATGACGATGACGGCGGTGGTGCCGAGCTCCCGGGCGGCCAGGGCCACGGCCTGGGCATGGTTGCCCGAGGAGTAGGCGGCGATGCCCCGGGACAGCTGGTCGGGGCCGAGCCGGGAGGCCGCGTTGTAGGCGCCGCGGAACTTGAAGGCACCGACGCGCTGGAAGTTCTCGCACTTGAGGTGGACCTCGGCGCCGACGAGCGCGTCCAGGGTGCGGGAGCGCAGGACGGGGGTGCGGTGCGCGACGCCCCTGAGGCGTTCGGCGGCCGAGCGGACGTCATCGAGGGTGATCGGCGGGGTGGTGGTCGTCACGCGGTGCCTCCGGCGGGGGTCGGGTCGGTCGTCGTCCTGGACTGGGAGAGGTGCTGTACGCGGAGGCGCGGGAGAGGCCGAGCCGTCGTCGCATCACGGGCCGGCGGTCGCCCGTGGACACGGTTCCTCCCACGCCCACACATCATTCCCGGCGCGCGGGGCACGTCCTGTCCCCCGTGCGAGCTACGGGCAGGTGTCCACTGTGCGGTGACGATTCCCGGCCACCGGATCCGTAGCGTCCATGGCGACACGCGGCGATGGGCCGCGGATCGGACGAAGGAGTCATCGATGAGAGTGGTCTGGCAGATCCTGGCCGTTGCGGCGATCACCGCCGTAGGGGGACAGACCGTGAACACGGTGCGGGACAACCCGTGGCTCACGCTCGCCCTCGGGATGCTGACCACCGTGCTCGCGGTGCTGGTCTACCGGTGGGTGGTGGGACGGACCGAGCACCGGCCGGTCACGGAGCTGGACCCGAAGGTTGCCGCACCGGCGCTCGGCCGGGGGACGCTGATCGGCGTCGTGATGTTCGGGATGGTCATCACGAACCTCTTCACCTCCGGCAACTACGAGGTGCACGGACTGGGTTCGCTGAGCGGCACGGCCGGGCTCTTCGGCTTCATGGCCGCCGCCGCCGTCACGGAGGAGCTGCTGTTCCGCGGTGTCCTGTTCCGGATCGTCGAGGAGTACGCGGGCACCTGGATCGCGCTGGTGCTGACCTCGCTGCTGTTCGGCCTGGCCCATCTGCCCAACCCGGACGCCACGGTGTGGGGCGCCTTCGCCATCGCGATCGAGGCCGGCGGCATGCTCGCCGCCGCGTACGTCGCCACCCGCAACCTGTGGGTGCCGATCGGCCTGCACTTCGGCTGGAACTTCGCCGCGGGCGGCATCTTCAGCACCGTGGTCTCGGGCAACGACACCGAGCAGGGACTGCTGGACTCCACGACGTCGGGCAACAAGTGGATCACCGGCGGCGACTTCGGCCCCGAGGGAAGCGTGTACTCGGTGCTGTTCGGCGTGCTGCTGACGATCGCGTTCCTGTGGCTGGCCCACCGGCGCGGTCGTCTGGTGCCCCGCCGTCGGCGCGCGGAGGGGGCCGACGCCACCGTTAGACTGCCCCGGTGATCGCTCCTCACCGGGTCCGGGAACCATGGCGCCGGTTGGACGTCACGGTCAGGGACCTTCTGCTCGGGCTGCTCGTCCTCTCCCTGTCGCTGCTGCCGGCCTTCCAGAACCACGGAACGCTCCTCGGCGGCGTGCCGGACCGTCCCTTCGACACGCTCGCCTTCGTGGCGGTGGTCCTCCAGTCGCTTCCGCTCGCCGTGCGCCGGCGGTGGCCGCTCGTCTGCCTCACCCTGGTGGTGGCCGGGTTCGCCCTCGACCAGCTCCGCGGCTACCACTCCCCCGCGGGCACCGCGCTGCCCATCGCGCTGCTGAGCGTCGGGGCGTATCTGGAAGGGTACCGGCGCACCACCGCGGCGGCGTGCACCGTCGGCTACGTGGCGCTGGCGGTCACGTTCCACCAGTTCGGTCCGGGCGAGCCGACGAGCGAGTTCGTGACGTTCTACCTGGCGGTGGCCCTCGCGTGGGGCATCGGGGCGTGGCTGCGCTCCACCCGGATCGCGGAGGCCGAACGCCGGCACCGCGTCGCCGAGGACTCCCGGACCGCCGAACGCACCCGGATCGCCCGTGAGCTGCACGATGTCGTGACCCATCATGTGACGGCGATGGTCGTGCAGGCCGAGGCCGCCCGCTATCTGACCGCCGCGCCCGACCGGCTGGACGAGACACTGACCGCCGTCACCGACACCGGCCGACGGGCCATCACCGACCTGCGGCACCTGCTCGACCTGCTCAACCCCGACCACGGCGCCGAGACCAGGACACCGCCCGTCGGCCGGCTCCTCACGCTCGTGGAGCAGACCCGCCGGGCCGGGCAGCCGGTGAAGTTCACCGAGGAGGGCACGCCGGCACCGTCGACCGGCAGCGCCGACCTCGTCGCCTACCGGGTCGTGCAGGAGGCACTGACGAACGCCCTCAAGTACGCCCACGGCGGCGCCACCCATGTCCAGGTGCGGCACGGCGAACGGCAGATCACCGTGGAGGTCGGCACGGACGGTTCCGGCACACCGGTCGCCTCCTCCCCCGGCGGGAGCGGCCGGGGCCTGGCAGGCCTCCGGGAACGGATCGACGTCCTGGGCGGCGACTTCAGCGCGGGCCCGGAGGCGGGCGGCGGCTTCGTCGTGCGGGCCCGCATACCGTCGGGGAACACGGCATGACCGCACTGCTCCGGTCCCGGTCTGCGATGACCAGGCGCGGATCCGCACCGGTCTGGTGACCGTCATCGGCGCCCAGCCCGGCCTGGAGGTGGCCGGCGAGTACGGCGCCGGGCGGACGTGATCGTGGCCTAAGCCTCCCGGGACCCCGACGGCTGGTCCACGGCGTCCGGCCGGCCGTGCGCGGCTCATCGGTGACGTGGAATAGCGCGACGCCCGGCTCGGTTGTCGGCCTTCGAGGAGGTCACCTGTGAACGCCACGTACTACGACCACGGAACGCCGGCCGAGCGCTGGGAGCGCGCGGGGATGTTCTTCGACGCCAAGGACTACACCGCCGCCGCGCGCGTCCTGGGCACGCTGGTCGGGGAGGTCCCGGAGCAGACCGGACCGCGGTTGCTGCTGGCACGCGCCTACTACCACTCGGCCCAACTCCGCCGCGCCGAAGCTGAGTTGAAGGTCATCGTGGAGCGCGACCCGGTGGAGCACTACGCCCGGCTGATGCTCGGGCGCACCCTCCAGCGGCAGGGACGCGACGACGAGGCCCGGCCGCATCTGCGCATCGCGGCCGCGCTGGGCGGGGAGTTCGACGACGCATGACACCGGTGCCCGGCCCTCCAACGGTCCAACGGGGGCCGGGTACCGCACGCCGGGGTTCCCCGTCATCGCGTCGCCGTGCCGCGTCCGCAGGTCCGCCGCCCCCGTCGGTGGGCGATCTCCCCGAGGATGATGTCGACGGCGAGGAACGCCGCCAGGGGGATGCCGAGCAGCGGCACGAAGGAGCCCAGTACCGCGATCAGGGCCAGCAGCGGGACAAGGACGTGCGGCGGCACCTGCTGCCAGGCTCCTCGCTCTCCGTCTGGAAGGACGCGGCGTACAGCAGCCCGGCGAGGGCTGCGACGAGGAGGAACGGCGCCACCAGCACGCCCGCGTAGAAGTGCAGGCGCAGAACGAGGGGGCGCAGGGCGGCCCACGCGCTCTTCGGGTTTGCGAGGGCGGGGGTTGGGGGCCTCGTCCGTGGTGGTCGGGGGAACGGTGGTCATCGGTGGGGTTCTCCCGGGTCCGTCTGGGCGGGCATGGTGGTGCAGTAGTCGGAGCCGCGGGGCATTCAGTTCCCGCGGGAGACGAGTGACCTGCGCCACATGCGGGAGGCGTGCGATCCTGACGGCATGGAACTTCCGGACCGCCGTGCGCCCTTGACCGAGCAGGTCGAGCAACTGCTCACCGTCGAGGGGCCGCTGCCCATCGTCGCGGCCGGTGATCCGGTGCTGCGGGCCGGCAGTGAGCCGTACGACGGCCGGCTGGGGCCCGCACTGCTGGCCCGGTTCGTCGAGGCGCTGCGCGCCACCATGCGCGCGGCGCCGGGTGTCGGACTGGCCGCGCCGCAGGTCGGAGTGGGGCTGCGGATCGCGGTGATCGAGGACCCGGCGCCGGTTCCGGAGGAGGTGCGTCTCGTGCGCGGGCGGGTTCCGCAGCCGTTCCGGGTGCTGGTGAATCCGGCGTACGAGCCGATCGGCACCGGGCGGGCCGCGTTCTTCGAGGGGTGCCTGAGCGTGCCGGGGTACCAGGCGGTGGTGGCGCGGGCCGCGCAGGTGCGGCTGACCGGGCAGGACGAGCACGGGCGGACGCTGGACGAGGTGTTCACCGGCTGGCCCGCCCGGATCGTCCAGCACGAGACGGATCACCTCGACGGCACGCTGTACCTCGACAGGGCCGAGCCGCGCTCGCTGTCCACCCATCAGGCCGCGGCGGAGTACTGGTCGCAGCCGACGCCGGAGCCGGCGGCGCGGGCACTGGGCTTCGACCTGCCCTAGGTGGATCCGCACCGGGGCCCTGGCGGCGGCCCGGACCGGGGGCACGACGTCCCCGGACGCTCCCTGTCCCGTACCGCCGTCGTCCGCCGGGCGGCGCATCGTCGGTCCCGCCGGGGCGGACCGCGCTCGGCGCGCGGCGGAACCGCCGCGGAACCGTCCACCACCACCTGTCCGGCGGGTTGTGCCGGAGCCACGGGACCCGGCGCTCCCTCCCCCGCTTCCGCGCTGCCCCGGTCGCCGGGTCCCCCGCGCTCGACGACGCCCTAGCGGGAGGGAGTCCCGTCGCGCGGGCGCCCTCCGGCTGGACCCGCCGGACAGGCCCTGGCGGCAGCGGGTTCACGCGTCCCGGTACGCCTCCAGCAGGCGCAGCCACACCTCGCTGATCGTCGGGTACGACGGGACCGCGTGCCAGAGACGGTGGACGGGGACCTGGGCGGCCACCGCGATGGTCGCCGAGTGGATGAGTTCGCCGACGCCGGGGCCGACCAGGGTGAGGCCGCGCAGGATCTCGTCCTCGAGGTCCACGACCATGCGGGCCCGGCCCCGGTAGCCGTCGACATAGAGGCCGGCGCCGGCGACGGAGGACAGGTCGACGTCGACGGCGCGGACGCGGTGGCCCGCCCGTTCCGCCTCGGCGAGGGAGAGACCGACGGCGGCCGCCTCCGGGTCGGTGAAGACGACCTGGGGCACGGTGGCGTGGTCGGCGGTGGCGGCATGCGCTCCCCACTCCTCCGCTTGTACGGTCTGCCCCGCGGCCCTGGTGGCGATGACGGCGCCCGCGATCCGGGCCTGGTACTTGCCCTGGTGGGTGAGGAGAGCTCGGTGGTTGGCGTCGCCGACGGCGTACAGCCAGTCGTGGCCGGTGACCCGGAGACTGTCGTCGACGGTGAGCCAGGAGCCGGGCTCCAGGCCGATCGTCTCCAGGCCGATGTCGTCGGTGCGCGGGGCGCGGCCGGTGGCGAAGAGGATCTCGTCGGCCTCGATCCGGTCACCGTCGTCGGTGACCACGTGGACGGTCCCGTTCTCCCTGGTCACCGACTTCACGGAGGTTCCCGTACGGATCTGCGCGCCGGCCTCGGTGAGCGCCTCGGCGACCATGTCCCCGGCGAACGGCTCCATGCCCCTGAGCAGGCCCTCACCGCGTACGAGCAGAGTGACTCGCGAGCCGAGCGCCTGCCAGGCGCAGGCCATCTCGGTCGCGACGACCCCGCCGCCGACCACGACCAGCCGGCCGGGCACCGACTGGGCGCTGGTGGCCTCCCGGCTGGTCCACGGCCTGACCTCGGCGAGTCCGGGCAGGTCGGGCAGCCTGGCGCGGCTGCCGGTGCAGATGGCGACGGCGTGCCGGGCTGTGAGGACGTGTTCCTCACCGTCGGGGCCGGCGACGGTGACGGTACGCGGGCCGGTGAGCCGTCCGTGCCCGCGGTACAGATCGGCTCCGGTGCCCGCCAGCCACTGGACCTGGCCGTCGTCCTTCCAGTGGGAGGCGTACTCGTCCCGGTGGGCCAGTACGGCGGCGGCGTCGAGGTGCCCCTGGACCGCCTGTTTCAGGCCCGGGGTGCGGCGTGCGTCGGCCTGGGTGATGACCGGCCGCAGCAGGGCCTTACTGGGTGAACACGCCCAGTAGGAGCACTCACCGCCGACCAGCTCGCTCTCCACGACCGCGGTGGTGAGCCCGGCGGCGCGGGTGCGGTCCGCGACGTTCTCGCCCACGGGCCCGGCTCCGAGCACCACGACGTCGTAGGCGGTTGATTCCGGTGGCGTCGACTGTGTTTCCGTCATGGCGTCAGTCTGGTGGGTGGTGTGCTGCCCGGCCACATGGGTAAGGGCGCGGAATACGTGACCTGCGGGCTGTGTTGTGCCGACGGCCCGACCCCCACACCAGGAAGAGGGAAACACGCCATGAGCAGCACCGTGGAGCTCACCAAGGAGAACTTCGACCAGATGGTCACGGACAACGAGTTCGTGCTGATCGACTTCTGGGCGGCCTGGTGCGGCCCCTGCCGTCAGTTCGCACCCGTGTACGAGAAGGCGGCGGAGGAGAACGCGGACCTGGTGTTCGGGAAGGTGGACACCGAGGCGCAGCCGGAGCTGGCCGCGGCCTTCGGTATCCAGTCGATCCCCACGCTCATGATCGTGCGCGACCAGGTCGCCGTGTTCGCCCAGCCGGGTGCCTTGCCCGAGGCCGCGCTGACGGACGTCATCGGACAGGCCCGCAAGCTCGACATGGACGACGTCCGCAAGCAGATCGCCGAGCAGCAGGCGCAGCAGGGACAGGCGCCGGACGAGGGCGCGTGACCCCGTAGGCCGCGGTGCCCGGCCCGCTAGAACGGGTACCGGGCCACGTCCGCGCGTACGGTGGTCCACCGCAGGTCGGTGAAGGCCTCCAGGCTGGCGTCGCCTCCCAAGCGGGAGCCGGTGCCGGACGCGGCGACCCCGCCGAACGGGGCGACGGCCTCGTCGTTCACGGTCTGGTCGTTGATGTGGGCGATGCCCGTGGGAATGCGGTCCGCGAGATCGAGCCCGCGGGCCGGGTCCCCGGTGACGATGCCCAGGCAGAGTCCGTAGGGGCTCGCGGTGGCGAGGGCGACGGCCTCGTCCAGGGTGGCGAAGGACCGTACCGGAGCCACGGGACCGAAGACCTCCTCCATGTAGGCGGGGGTGACGTCGTCCGCGTCGGCGAGGACGGTGGGCCGGTAGAAGAGCCGGTCGTGGGTGCCGCCGGCGGCGAGCTTCGCTCCTCCGGCCGTGCTGGCCTCGACCAGGCCGTGGACCTTGCCGAGCTGGGTACGGTCGATGAGCGGGCCCAGATGCACCTGCTCGCGGTGCGGGTCGCCGACGTCGAGGGAGTCGGCCTTGGCGGCCAGCCGGTCGACGTACTCGTCGTACAGCGAGGCGTGGACCAGATGCCGTCCGGCCGTCATGCAGATCTGGCCCTGGTGGAAGAACGATCCCCAGGCGGCCGCGGAGATCACCGCGTCGAGATCGGCGTCCTCGAGCACGACGAGCGGGGAGTTCCCGCCCAGCTCCAGGTGGGCGCGTTTCAGATGGCGGCCTGCGGCCTCTCCGACGGCGCGGCCGGCACCGGTGGAGCCGGTGAAGGAGATGACGGGGATGCGCGGGTCGGCGACCAGGGCCTGACCGGTCTCCGGTCCCCCGGGCAGGACGTGCAGCAGTCCCTCGGGCAGCCCCGCCTCGTCGAACACCGCGGCGAGCGCCAGTCCGCCGCAGACCGCGGTGCGCGGGTCGGGCTTGAGCACGACCGCGTTGCCGAGCGCCAGAGCGGGGGCGACGGAGCGGATGGACAGGATCAGCGGCGCGTTGAACGGGGCGATGACTCCGACCACGCCCACCGGCACCCGGCGGGTGTAGGACAGCCGGGGCTCCTCGGTGGGCAGCACCTGTCCGGCCGGGCGGGAGGCGAGGGCGGCGGCCTCGTAACACTCCTGGGCGGCGACATGGAGCTCGAAGTCCGCCTTGCCGGGGATGCTGCCGGCCTCACGGATCAGCCACTCCCGCAGCTCGGCGTGAGCGGCGAACAGGTCACCGGCCTTGCGGAGGACTCCGGCCCGGACGAAGTGCGGGGCCTTCGCCCACGCGGTCTGTGCGGCACGGGCGGCCTCGGCGGCGGCCCCGACGTCCTCGGCGGTGGCGAGGGTGACGGTGCCGAGGGCGTCGCCGGTGGCGGGCTCGGTGACGGTGTGCTCGGCTCCCGTGAGCGGGCGGGACGGCCGGGCCGTGCGGTCGAGCAACGTCATGAGGGCTCTCCGATCGCGGGCGCGGACGTCCGTCCGCGTACCCATGTGGTTGAGCACGCAACATTTTGGCCGCCGGGCCCCGAGAAGCGGAGGGATCTCACCCTCTTCGCCGGCCCGCCGCCTCCCACGGTGTCAGCTGGACGCGCGTCGCACCACCGATGCCCCGAGCACCTTGTGCGCCTCGGGCGCCGCGGCCGGGTCGCGCACCGCGCGGTCGACCAGTCCGGCCAGTTCACGGCCGGTCGGCAGTTCGAGGTGCACGGTGCTCAGCCGGGGCCGCAGCAGCCGGCCGAGCATCAGGTTGTCGGCGCCGACCACTGCGGCTTCCTCGGGGATGCGGATGCCCTCGTCCTGGAGCGCGCGCATCAGCAGCATCGCGTACTCGTCGTTGTACGTGAACACGGCGTCGAGGCCGAGAGCACGCCAGCGGGCGGCGAGCCGGGCCGCGGCTCCCTCGTCGTACGCCAGGGACAGCTCGGTGACCGTGGCGTCGGTGCCGCGCAGGGCGGCGCGCACCCCGGCCAGGCGGGGGGCGGAGAAGGTCTCCAGGCCGGGCTCACGCGGGACGACCACACCGATCCGGCGGCGACCGCGGTCGAAGAGGTGGGCGCCCGCGCTGTGACCGACCACGTCGTGGTCGATGAGCAGGGCGTGCGCGCCCTCGACGGTCTCGGGGCCGAGGGTGACGACGGCCCGCGCCCCGGAGCGTTTGAGCACCTCGACGCCGCGCGGGCCGAGTCCGGAGCCGGGGACCAGTACCGCCACCGGCCGCAGTTCCGCCCAGGCGCGGGCGGCCTCGTCGTCGTGCAGGCCGACGGTGCCGTACTGCACGACCGTGTAGTCGAGGTGGCCGAGGGCGCCCTGGAGGTCGTTGATGAACTGGCTGTAGAGCGGGCCGACGGGGAAGGCGGGCGCGGGCATCAGGACCAGACGGCTGTGCCCGGCGCGCAGGCTGCGGGCCGCGGCGTGCGGCACGTAACCGAGCTCCCTCGCGGCCTCGCGCACCCGGCGCCGGGTGGGTTCGCTGATCCGGACGGCGCCGGCGTTGTTCAGGACGTAGGAGACGGTCGCGCGCGAGACGCCGGCCAGGCGGGCCACATCGGCGCTCGTGGGTACGGAGCGCGTCGGTGCGGGGGACGCGGGCGCGGGCGGGTTCGGTATCTGCACCATGACGTACCGCATCCTTGCAGAAGCGGTAACGGGGCTTACGGCCGGGTGAGTTGAGACCGCCGGCCGGAGTCCGCGCCGAGCCCGTCAGCCGGCGGCCGCGGAGTCCGTGACGCGGTCGACCAGGTCCGTCCACGCGGCTTCCAGCCGCTCCGGCGGCATGCCGCACTGACGGACCAGATGGTGGACCAGGGCGGGGTCCAGCTGCGCCATCAGCGTGTGGGCCAGCAGCTCGCAGTCCGCGTCCGGCACCACCTCGCGCAGCAGCAGGGTGACGTGATGGCGCAGCACCCGGCGGGGGGCGACGGTGAAGCGGCGGCCGGCATCCGCTTCGGCGGCCAGTTGCAGCTCCAGTTCGTCGGCGGTGCGGCGCAGCATGGCGAGACCGAAGGCCCGCAGCCGCTCGACCGGGGGCGCGCCCGGGCCGAGCGGCGGGGGTCCGCTGAGGAAGGCGGCCTGGAACTTCTTCTCGGAGTGGTCGAGGAGTGCCGTGAGCAGTCCCGTGCGGTCGCCGAAGCGGCGGAAGACCGTACCCTTGCCCACCCGGGCGGCCGTCGCCACCTCCTCCATGGTGACGGCGTCGGCCCCGCGTTCGGCCACGAGCAGCGCGGCCGCCTCCAGCAGCCGGGCACGGTTGCGTGCGGCGTCGGCGCGCAGGCAGGGCTCGTCGGCGCCGAGCTGGAGCAGCTCCTGCGGCACTACGGGCTCCTGGGGTGCCGGGGCGGACGGCGTCGCGGCGGACATGAAGCCAGCGTAAAGCATGGGGAAGAAATTGGACCGCGGTCCGGTTAGGGTGCTACACATACGAACCGGACCCCGGTCCGTATGTGCCAAGGCCACCTTTCAGCGCCCCTGGAGTTCTTCCATGTCTGTTCGCATCCTCGCTCTCGTCGGCAGCCTTCGCGCCGGTTCGCACAACCGCCAGCTCGCCGAGACCGCGGTCAAGCTCGCTCCCGCGGGCGCCGACGTGGCGCTCTACGAAGGGCTGGCGGAGATTCCCTTCTACAACGAGGACATCGACGTCGAGGGCGGTGTCCCGGCCGCCGCCGCCAAGCTGCGCGAGGCCGCTGCCGGCTCCGACGCGCTGCTGCTCTTCACGCCCGAGTACAACGGAACGATCCCGGCCGTCCTGAAGAACGCCATCGACTGGCTGTCCCGCCCCTTCGGCGCCGGCGCCATCGGCGGCAAGCCGGTCGTCGTCGTCGGCACCGCCTATGGCCAGTACGGCGGCGTCTGGGCACAGGACGAGGCCCGCAAGGCCGTGGGCATCGCCGGCGGCAAGGTGATCGAGGACATCAAGCTGTCCATCCCCGGCTCGGTGACCCGCTTCGCCGAGACCCACCCTGCCGACGACACCGAGGTCGCCGAGCAGCTGACCGAGGTCATCACCCGCCTGCACACCCTCGCCGGCCGGCCGCCGGCCGCCTGACCCTCCCCGAAGGACCGGAGCACCGGCTCCGGCCCTCCCACCGAACCCGCCGCCGGGCCGGACGCTCCCGGCTCACCGGCTCGGAGAACCACGCGTCGTGGAGGGGCCGCAGCCCTCGTGGCTTGCGGCCCCTCCACGCTGTTGCGGGCCTCCTGGTCCGGCGCCTGCGCCGGACCACGCTCCGTCGCAGTGGACCGGCCCCGGGTCCGTCCGCGAAACACCGGTGCCACGTCGACCTGACGCCAGGATCCCCGCCGCCCTCCGACGCCTGGCCGCACAGCGGGCGGGACCAGGGCCGCCCGCATCCCGGGAGAAGCGAAGCGCCGGGCGTCGCAGCCTCAGGCCAACGGCCCCCGCCGCAAGCGCCCCCGGACACTCGGACCGCCGCCGCACCCACCCGTTCCGGTGCGCCGATCTCCCCCCGGGCCCGGTCAAAGCTACGGCCGCCCCAGCCCGGCGCGGCCGCCCACGCCGGACCCCAGCCACCCCACCGCACCGGCGCCCAGGCCGAAGCCACCCGGCTCCCGGACGAAGCCAGGCGCGGGGCGCCGCGAAGCCCGAGCCAACGGCCCGTCGCCTTCAGCAAGCACGCTCCCCCACTCACGCCGCCCGCCCGTCACGGTGGGCCGATCCCCCGGGGACCCGTCAGCGGCACGGTGCCCCCGGACGGGGGCGGGCGCCGGGCGCCGGCAAGCCGGGTCCTTCCGCACACAGGTGCCGGAGGGCCCGCAGTACGCCCCCGGCGACGCTCACGCCGCTGCCGCCGTTTCCGGCCCGTCGCGGTGAATGGGCGTCCCCGAGTCCGTCAGGGGCACCCCCGTGCCGCCGCGACGGGCGGCGACGATCTCCGCCGCGATCGACAGGGCCGTTTCCTCCGGGGTGCGGGCGCCGAGGTCGAGACCGATCGGCGAGCGGAGGCGGGACAGCTCCCGCTCCCCCACGCCCGCCTCGCGCAGACGGCGTCCGCGGTCGGCGTGGGTGCGGCGGGAGCCCATCGCCCCGACGTACGCCACCGGCAGGCCCAGGGCCACCTTCAGCAGAGGGATGTCGAATTTGACGTCGTGGGTGAGGACGCACAGCACCGTGCGCGCGTCGGTCTGCGTGCTCCGCAGATAGCGGTGCGGCCAGTCGACCGCGATCTCGTCGGCCTCCGGAAAGCGGGCCCGGGTGGCGAAGACCTGCCGGGCGTCGCAGACCGTGACGTGGTAGCCGAGGAACCTGCCCGCCCGCACCAGCGCCGCCGCGAAGTCGATCGCCCCGAACACGATCATGCGGGGTGGCGGCAGCGAGGATTCCACGAAGAGGGTCACGCCGCCCGGGCAGTGCGAGCCGTCCTCCGCGACACCGGCCGTGCCGGTGCGCCCGGCGTCCAGCAGGGCACCGGCCTCGCCGGCCGCCGTCCGGTCCAGGTCCTCGGTGCCGCCGAGGCTGCCTTCGTACGAGCCGTCCGGGCGTACGAAGAGGACCCCGCCGCGGAGTTCCGCCGGTCCCTCGGCGACCCGGACCAGTGCGCCCGGCTCCCTCCGGACGGCGGCCGACAGCGCCGCCCGCAGCACCCGCCGGGCGGGGGCCTTCGCGAGCACCGGGGTGACCACGATGTCGATGACCCCACCGCAGGTCAGGCCCACCGCGAAGGCGTCCTCATCGCTGTAGCCGAACCGTTCGACACGGGTCGCGCCGTCCTCGAGCGCCCGGGCGCACAGGTCGTACACCGCGCCCTCCACGCAGCCGCCGGAAACCGAACCGACCGCCGTGCCCCCGCTGTCGACCGCGAGCGCGGCGCCGGGGCCGCGCGGTGCGCTGCCGCTCACGGACACCACCGTGGCCACGGCGAACTCCCGGCCCTCGGACAGCCAGCGGTGCAGCTCACCGGCGATGTCAAACACGCGGTCCTCCCGCCTCCAGCACCCGGCCCGGACGGATGGGCAGACTCCGGTGACGTACGCCGGTCGCGTGCCAGACCGCGCCCGCGACGGCCGCCGCCGCGCCCACGATGCCGACCTCGCCGATGCCCTTGATCCCGACCGGGTCGTCGGGGTCCGGGTCGTCCACCCAGTCCGCCTCGACCGCCGGTACGTCGGCATGGCTCGCGACGTGATAGCCGGCGAGGTCGGGGCCGTAGAGGCCGCCCGAGGCGCTGTCGCGCACCGCTTCCTCGTGCAGGGCCATGGAGATGCCCCAGATCATGCCCCCGACGAGCTGGCTGCGGGCGGTGAGCGGGTTGACGATCCGGCCGGCGGCGAAGATGCCGAGCATCCGGCGCACCCGCACCTCGCCCGTGGTGACGTCCACGGCGACCTCCGCGAACTGCGCCCCGTAGGAGTGCCGTTCCTTCTGGGACAGGGCCCCGACGGCGGCGGTGGTGTCGGAGCGCACGGTGATGCCCTCCGGCGGCACGGTGCCGCCCGGCACGAGCCGCTCCCGCAGCTCCCCGGCGGCGGCCGTGACCGCCCAGGCCCAGGAGCGGGTGCCCGCGGAGCCGCCGGCGATCATCGCCGGGCCGAAGTCGCTGTCGCCGATGTGCACCCGGACCCGGTCGGTGGGCACCCGCAGCGCGTCGGCGGCGACCAGGGTGAGCGCCGTACGGGCCCCGGTACCGATGTCGGCCGCCGAGAGGCGCACGGTGAAGGTGCCGTCCGGTTCCGCCGTCACCGCCGCGGTGGAGGGCATGACCTGCGCCGGAAAGGAGGCCGCGGCCGTGCCCGTGCCGAGCAGCCAGCGGCCCTCACGGCGCACGCCGGGCCGCGGGTCGCGGCCGGACCAGCCGAAGCGGCGGGCGCCCTCGCGAAAGCAGGCGGCGAGGTTGCGGCCGGCGAACGGCAGCCCGGAGACCGGGCCCAGCTCCGGCTCGTTGCGCAGTCGCAGGTCGATCGGGTCGACGCCGCACCGCTCGGCCAGCTCGTCGAGCGCGGACTCCACCGCGAACGAGCCCGGCGCCTCGCCGGGTGCGCGCATCCAGGTCGGGGACGGCACGTCCAGCCGCACCACCCGGTTCTCCGTGCGGTGGGCGTCGGCGTCGTACAGGGTCCGCGCCACGCCCGCACTCGGTTCGACGAACTGCCAGACCGTCGACGTCTGGTTGAGCGAGCGGTGGTCCAGGGCGCGCAACCGGCCGTCGGGGTCGGCGCCAAGACGGATCCGCTGGGTGGTGGGGCTGCGGTAGCCGGTGAGCGAGAACATCTGACGGCGCGTCAGTACGACACGGACCGGCCGCTGCAGGGCCGTGGCGGCCATCACGGCGGCCACCTGGTGGGCCCGTGTGCCCTTGCTGCCGAATCCGCCGCCGATGTGCTCGGAGCGCACCCGCACGGCGGACACGTCCAGCGAGAACATCCGTACGAGCTCGTCGGCGACCCAGGTGGTGCCCTGGTTGGAGTCGACGACCTCGAGCCGGCCGCCGTCCCACAGGGCGGTCGCCGCGTGCGGCTCCATCATGGCGTGGTGCTCCTCGGGCGTGGTGTACTCCGCGTCCACCACGTGGGCGGAGGCGGCGAGTTCGGCCTCCAGGTCACCCTTCTCCGCCAGGGCGGGCATGTGTCCGTCGGCCGGGTAGGCGTCCGGGCGGCCGGCGGAGAACGCGATGTCGTGCGGTTCCTGTTCGTAGGTGACGACGAGGGCCTCGGCGGCCTCCCGGGCCTGCTCGGAGGTCTCGGCGACGACGAGGGCGACGGGCCAGCCGGCGTGCGGGACGCGGTCGTTCTGGAACACCGCGGCCGTCGGGTCCGGCGGCACGCCCAGCATGCCGACGTAGTCGGTCTCCAACCTCGGGGCGTTCCCGTGGTGCAGGACGGTGAGCACGCCCGGCATGCCGAGTACGGGTCCGGTCTCGACGGACACGATCCGGCCGCGGGCGACGGTGGACAGCACCAGCCAGCCGTGGGCGAGACCGGCGAAGGGGATCTCGCCGGCGTAGCGGGCGGCGCCGGTGACCTTGTCGCGGCCCTCGACGCGGATGTGCGCGGTGCCGACCGCTCCCGTCGTCGCGGTGCCGGTGGTGGCGGTGGTCATCGTGCGGCCTCCTCGGCGAGTTCGGACAGCACGGCCACCACGAGGTTGCGCATCAGTGTCACCTTGTATCCGTTGTCGGGCAGCGGCCTGGCGGCCGCGAGTTCGGCGTCCGCGGCCGCGGCGAAGTACTCCGCGGTCGCCGGGGCGCCGGTCAGGACGCGTTCGGCGGCACGGGCCCGCCAGGGCCGGGAGGCGACCGCGCCGAAGGCGAGGCGGGCGTCGCACACGACTCCGCCCGAGACGTCGAGGGCGGCGGCGACGGAGCCGATCGCGAAGGCGTACGAGGCCCGTTCGCGGACCTTGCGATAGCGGGAGCGGGCGGCGATCCGCGCGGGCGGCAGGGTGACGTGGGTGAGGAGCGCGCCGGGCGGCAGCGCGGTCTCCCGGTGCGGGGTCTCCCCCACCGGCAGGTAGAAGTCGGCCAGCGGCAACTCCCCCGGCCCGTCGGCGGTTTCGTAGGAGACGACCGCGTCGAAGGCGCTGAGTGCCACACCCATGTCGGAGGGGTGGACGGCCACGCAGTGGTCGGAGGCGCCGAGCACGGCGTGGTTGTGGTGCTCGCCCTCGACGGCGGGGCAACCACTGCCGGGGTCACGCTTGTTGCAGGGCCCGGTCACGTCGGTGAAGTAGCCGCAGCGGGTGCGCTGGAGCAGATTGCCTCCGACGGTGGCCATGTTGCGCAGTTGTCCGGACGCACCGGCGAGTACGGCCTGGGCGAGGGCCGGGTAGCGGGCGCGGATCCCGGGGTGTGCGGCGAGGTCGCTGTTGGTGACGGTGGCCCCGACGCGCAGTCCGCCGCCGTCCGCCGACTCGATCCGGTCCAGCGGGAGAGTACGGACGTCGACGAGCCGGGCGGGGCGTTCCACGCCGGTCTTCATCAGGTCGACCAGGTTGGTGCCGCCGCCGAGGTAGCGGGCGTCGGGGTCGGCGCCGAGCAGCGCCACCGCCGCGGAGACGTCGTCGGCGCGCCGGTAGTCGAACTCCCTCATGCGGCGGTCTCCTCGGTCTCGGTGGGGCTGGTGGCGGCAGCGCGGGCGACGGCCTGGACGATCTGCACGTAGGCCCCGCAGCGGCACAGGTTGCCGCTCATGCGCTCCCTGATCTCCCCGGGGGTCAGGGGTGGCCGTTCCGCTTCGGGCCGTAGGTCCTCGGTGACGGCGCTGGGCCAGCCCGCGGCGTGCTCCTCGATGACGGCGACGGCCGAACAGATCTGGCCGGGGGTGCAGTAACCGCACTGGAAGCCGTCCAGGTCGAGGAAGGCCTGCTGCACCGGGTGCAGCAGGTCCCCCTCGGCCAGGCCCTCGACGGTGGTGATCTCCCGGGTGTCGGAGGCGACGGCCAGTTGCAGACAGGACACGGTGCGGCGGCCGTCGACCAGGACGGTGCACGCACCGCACTGACCCTGGTCGCAGCCCTTCTTGGTGCCGGTCAGCTCGAGCCGCTCACGCAGGGCGTCGAGCAGGGTGGTGCGGTGGTCGACGGACAGCGTGTGCTTCTCGCCGTTGATGTTCAGGGTGACGGAGCTGGACGTCGAGTGAGCCATGAGCAGCCTTCTTTCAGGGATCTGGAAGGCGGACGGGTCGATGACGCGGGGTGGGGTGAGCTGTACGGAACGTGGAGCGTTGGGGACCATGCGGGGTGCGGGAGGGGCGGGGAACGCCGGCCGTCGGGACATGCTGCGGCCGTCCGTGTCCGCCGATACGATGACCGGAAGCGGACAGCTGTCCGTTACTTCGAAAAACGTAGTGGACAGTTGTCCGCTTAGCAAGGACGGGTTTCGGCCACGGGCCCGTAAGGAGGACACATGGGACACGAGAAGGAGGCGCCTCTGCGCGCGGACGCGCAGCGCAACCGCGAGCGGATCCTGCAGGTCGCCCTCGTCGAGCTCACGCACTCGGCGGACACCCCGTTGAGCGTCATCGCCAAGAAGGCGGGCGTGGGACAGGGCACCTTCTACCGGAACTTCCCCAGCCGTGAGGCACTCGTCCTGGAGATCTACCGGTACGAGATGCAGCAGGTCGCCGACAGCGCGGCGCGGTTGCTCGAGTGCCGGGAGCCGGACCGCGCACTGCGCGAGTGGATGGACCGGCTGGCCCGGTTCGCCATGGCCAAGGCCGGACTGGCCGACGCCCTCCGGCAGGCGACCACCGGGCCGGGCAGCCCCGAGAAGCCGGCCCACAGCCCGGTGACCGAGGCGGCCGACTTCCTGCTGCGCCGCTGCGAGGAGGCCGGTGTCATCCGGCCGGGGGTGACTGCGGACGACCTGGCACTCGCCATGGGCGGCCTCTGGCAACTCGACGCCGCCGGAGACTGGCAGCCCCGCGCCGCCCGGCTGCTGGACCTCATCATGGACGGCCTGCGCGTGGGGGCGCCGGGGCGGTAGCGCCCCTCGGGCGACCGACTCAGGCGACCGCCTCGGGCACCAGTGCCCGCAGCTCGCGCAGCGCGGCCTCCACGGCCGGGCCGGCGTGGCCGCCGCCCCGGGTACAGGTCAGCAGTTTGCGGTGCGGGTTGCCCGCGCAGCGGACCCGGGTGACCGGCAGGTCCGGGGTCAGCCGCGCGAGGCGCGGGATCAGGGCGACACCGAGGCCATGGGCCACGAGATGGGCGGTGACGTTCCAGTCGATGGCGTGGTGCACGACGTCCGGGGCGAAGCCGGCCGCGCCGCACGCGGACATCACATGCGACCGGCAGGGGCTCTCCGGCACCGGCGCGATCCACGGCTCGCGGGCCGCCTCGGCGAGGTCGGTCCGCCCGGCTCCGGCCAGGGGATGCCCGGCCGGGACGACGAGGTCGAACGGCTCGTCCAGCAGCGGCTGCTGGTCGAACCGGGTGTCGCTCAGCGGCGGGTTGAGCGGGGTGGACTCCACCACGGCCAGGTCGGTGGCCCCTTCGAAGAGCAGGTCGAAGCTCTGCGGCACCCCCGCCTCCGAGATCCGCACCGACAGCCGCGGATGGCGCTCGCCCAGCCGGGCGGCCATCGGGGCCAGCAGCACCGACACCGCCGACGCGAGCCCGGTCACGCGCAGCGGGCCCGCCGGGGCGCCGTGGCCGGCCCTCAGGTCCCGTTCGGCCTGGTCCCAGCGGGCCTGGATGGCGTCGGCGTGCGCCAGCAGGCTCTCGGCGGCCGGAGTGAGCCGCACCCCCCGCCCCCGCGGCTCCAGCAGGGTGACATCCAGCTCGCGGGCGAGCTGACGGATCTGCTGGGAGGCGGCGGACGGGGTGAAGTGGAGGGCGTGGGCCGCCGCGGTGACCGTGCCGTAGTGGGCGACCGCCCTGAGAACGTGCAGCCGGCGCAGATCAATCATGAAGTCCACGCTTCACGGTCACGTACGCAAAGTCAACCTGGACGTGTACGGATGTGGCGACGCACCCTTGCCGTGTCGCGACATCGACAGGCACACCGACATCGCTGAGGAAGCGGGGAGTCATCATGACCAGCACGACCGGTGCCACGGGTACGACCGGCATCTCCTGCCCGTTCTGCGGGTGGCCGGACGACGCCGAGCCGTTCCAGGTGGTCTCCCGGCACAGCACCGCGGCGGGCAGCACGGTGTGGACCCGCTGCGGCTGCGGCTCGCTCCAGGTCCGTGCCGTCGGCGAGCGCGGCGCCCGCGTCGTGTCCCGCGGCCGCCCCGCCGTGCTCCGTACAACCGGGCCGGCCGGTGAGCGGACGGGGCGGCCGTTGACAGCGGCTCGCCCCCGCCGTACTAATCGAAGCCGGTGATCCGGAGCAGTCGAGGAGGCGTGGACGTGCGGAGACTCCCCCTGTCCGGGGTGACGGTGGTCAGCGTGGAGCAGGCGGTGGCGGCGCCCTACGCCACCCGGCAGCTGGCCGATCTCGGCGCACGCGTGATCAAGGTGGAGCGGCCGGGTGAGGGCGACTTCGCCCGGCGGTACGACACCACCGTCCACGGCCACTCCAGCTACTTCGTGTGGATCAACCGCTCCAAGGAGTCCCTCACCCTGGACCTGAAGGATCCCAGGGGTCGGGCGATCCTGCACCAACTGCTCGACAACGCCGATGTGTTCGTGCAGAACCTGGCACCGGGTGCCGCCGACCGCCTCGGCCTGGGGACCGGGGAACTCACCCGCCGCCACCCCCGGCTGATCCCCTGCACGATCTCCGGCTACGGCACGAGCGGCCCATGGGCCGACCGCAAGGCGTACGACCTGCTGATGCAGTGCCAGACGGGCCTGGTGTCACTGACCGGGACGCCGGAGGAGACCGCCCGTACCGGGATCTCCGTCGCCGACATCGCCGCCGGGATGTACGCGTACAGCGGAGTGCTCACCGCCCTGTACACCCGTGCCACCACCGGCACGGCCCATCCGGTGGAGGTGTCCCTGTTCGAGGCGCTGGCCGAGTGGATGGGGCAGCCCGCCTACTACACCCGCTACGGCGGCGGCCAGCCCCCGCGTCTGGGCACCCAGCACGCCACCATCGCACCGTACGGGACCTACCGGGCCGCCGACGGCCGTGAAGTGCTGTTCTCCATCCAGAACGAGCGCGAGTGGGCGGCCCTGTGCGTTCGGTTCCTCGGCCGGCCCGACCTGACCGACGATCCTCGGTTCGCGACCGGTTCCGACCGGGTGACGCACCGGGAGGAGCTGAACGCGATCATCACGGAGCGTTTCGCCCGTGACGACGCCGAGGAACTGCTGAAGGACCTGGAGGCGATCGGGATCGCCTGCGCCGGGGTCAACGACGTCGCCGCGTTCCTCGACCACCCGGTGCTCGCCGCCCGCGACCGCTGGCGCGAGGTGGCGGTACCGGGCGGGACGGTGCAGGCGCTGCTTCCGCCCGCCGACCTGGCGGGCGTGCCGGCCCGCATGGACCCGGTACCGGCCGTGGGCGAACACACGGAGGCGATCCTGGCGGAACTGGGCCGCGGCCCGGAGGACATCGAGACCCTGCGCGCGGACGCCGTGATCTGAACGGCGGGGCGTCTACGCCTGCCGTTCGCGCAACGCCCCCAGGACGTCCTCGTCCGTCAACTGGCCGAACTCCTCGTACCACTGGCCGACGGCCATGAACGCGGCCGGCTCGTACACGCACACCACCTCGTCGGCCTCGCCGCGCATCAGGGCCACGGCCTCCGGCGAGCCGACGGGGGCGGCCAGCACGAGGCGCCCGGGCTCCCTCGCGCGCAGGGCACGCAGGGCGGCGCGGGCGGTGGAACCGGTCGCCAGTCCGTCGTCGACGACGATCACCGTCCGTCCGCGTACGTCGGGAGCGGGCCGACCCTGACGGTAGAGCCGTTCGCGACGGCGCAGTTCGGTGCGCTCACGCTCGACGACGGGCGCGAGGTCGGCCTCGCTCAGGCCCAGCCCGCGCAGGGCGTCGCCGTCGAACACCACCGCCCCGTCGCCGGCCATCGCGCCGACGCCGAACTCCTCGTGGAAGGGGGCGCCGACCTTCCGGACGACGAGGACGTCGAGCGGCGCGTCCAGCACCGCGGCGACCTCGGCGGCCACGGGGACCCCGCCCCGGGGCAGCGCCAGCACGACCGGGTCGGCCAGGGCTCCCACGTCCCGCCGCTCCCGCAGCCGTGCGGCCAACTCGCGTCCGGCCTGCCGGCGATCACGGAACCGCATGGCCTCCGCGTACCCTCTCCCCGGCTCCTCAAGCACCGCCACCCGGCATGGGTGCGCGGGCGTCGGGCAGTCGTGGTTCATGGCCGGTGACACGGACGACTACGGGCAGGAGCGGCGCCCGCACGCGAGCGGGCACCGAGCGGTGGCGCAGGAGGACGAGATACGGATCGAGGCGTGGGCGACGAGCCGGGAGAACTGCCTGGCGGAGGCGGTCACGGCGATGGTGGAGTGCTTCGCCGACGTCTCCGGGGTGCGACCGACCGGCGCGGGCCGCGTCCGGCTCGACGAGGCCAGTGACGACGACCTGCTGGCCGCGCTGCTGGACGAGATCCTCTACCGGCTTGACGCGTACGGCCAGGTGCCGGTCGACGTCGAGGCGGACGAGGCCGACGGCGGTCTCGACGTGCGCCTGGCGCTCGCCCCGCTGTCGGACGTACGCCTCACCGGAGCGGCCCCGACCGCCGTGGCCTGGGAAGAACTCCGCATCGGCCCGGGCCCGTACGGCTGGTCGTGCGCGGTCACGGTGGACGGCTGAACCCGACAGCCGCAGCAGAGGCAGAGGCGGGGGCGGGGCGGGGCGGGGCGGGAGCCAACGACGCCGTCCGGCGGTACGCACCACCGGACGATTCCGCGTTCAGCGGTTGGCCGCCGCCGCACTGATCTCCGCGAGGGCAGAGCGCGGATCCTCCACAGCGGCGAGGTCCCCAAGACTGACCATGCCCACCGGACACCCGCCCCGCTCGACCACCGGCAGCCGCCGCACCGCATACCGCCGCATCAGCTCAACGGCGTGATCGGTCGTGTCCTCGGGATCCAGCGTCACCAGCGGCGGCCGCGTGCACAGCGCCCCCACCGTCGTGACCTCGGGATCGTGGCCCTCGGCAACACCCCTCAGCACGATGTCACGGTCGGTGAGCACACCGAACAGATCACAGTCGTACGCCACCAGCACATCGCCGATGCCCCGCTCGCGCATCAGACGCGCCGCCCGCGCCAGCGTCGTCATGGGCTCGACGGACGCGGTGTCCGCGGACATCACGTCCCGTATCCGCCTGGTCATGGGCACCTCCCGGGGAATGACCGGACCGGACTCCCGTGCTCGCCGCGTAGCCCGCTGGGCCGGACACAAACCAGCCGCGTCCCACCGGCCGGGGCGGAAGTGAGCCCCCACCCCGGCCGGCATGCCGTCTCTAGACGGCTCCGGGGATCTCCTCGGTGACGCCGTTCAGCGGTGACTCCGGGTCGGCGCCGTAAGGGCGGGTGATGGCCTCGAGGCCATGGCCCGCCGGGTCCAGGAAGTACACGCCGCGTCCGCCGTCGTTGCGGTTGATGCGGCGGGGATGCCTGCCGTGCGGGTCGGCCTGGATGGGAACACCGGCGTCCACGAGCCGGGCGAGCATCGCGTCGAACTCCTCCTCCGAGACGAGGAACGCGTAGTGCTGCGCCGGGATGTCGATGCCGACGGTCGCGAAGTCCAGGGTGACGCCGTTGGCGGTCGTCACCGGAAGGAACATTCCGGCCGGTTCCCCGACTTCCAGTCCCAGGATCTCGGCGAGGAAATGGGCGGACTTCTCCCGGTCACGGGTAAGAACGATGGTGTGATTGAACTCGACTGACACGGTGGCAATGCCTCCACGGGCATCCACGGCGCCTCCATGCCTCACCCAGCCGGTGACCGACACGCGATGCCGCGCGGAAGATCCTAAGCAGCCCGGCCGACGCCTGTCGAGCGGATAATCGCGCACCACCGGCACGCAGGGCGCGCCCGCTCACGGCTCAGAAGGTGTGCCCTCCCTCGGCCCCGACCGCCTCGTCCACCCGGTCCGCCACCCAGCCCAGAAAGCCCCGCACCGCCGCCCCGGGCAGCGCGAGTGCCGACCCCCGGGGGCGTTCGTAACTGCGCAACGCGTCCGTGATCAGCGGCCGGAAGTCCGCCTCGGAGGCGGCGACGATCTCGGCGGCCCCGCCCTTGGCGAACCAGTGGCCGGTGCGGCAGTACACCACGGCGCGGCAGCCGCCCAGGACCCGGTTGTCGGCCAGGTGCCCCTCCCCCTCGGCATGCTCCCGTACGGAGGCGCGAAGCGCGTCGAGCACGTCGGACCGGCCCGGCGCGGCGATCACGTCCCGTACCGGTCTGCCGGTCAGCGGGAGGCCGCACTGGTGGGCGATCGAGCGGTCCAGGACGTACCAGAACGCCAGCGCCTCCCCGGGGTCGTAACTGACCCGCTCGGGCAGGGACGCTCCGGTGTTGAGATCCATGAGGTATCCCGCTCCGCCGGATGGGTGGGCGGCGAGACCGGCCGGGTACACGACCAGTTCCAGTCCGGCAGCGGGACACTCCAGGGCGGGATGGACCAGCCGATCGGCCAGTTCGGGCAGCGCCCGGTGCGGAAGCGAGCCGTCCACCACCACCGTCACGTCGACGTCACTGCGTCCGTGCCGGTAGTCCCCGAGCGCGAGGGATCCGACGGCGAGGACGCTCACCAGGTGGGAGCCGCAGACTGCGCCGGTACGGTGGACCAGTTCGTCCAGGTAGGACCGGAGCTCGCGGGGCGGGACGGGACGACGGCTCATGAGGCCGGTGCCGGCCGCGGGCCGCCCGCCGCGAGGGTCAGTTCCACAGCTCGTCGCTGTCGCACACCCGCGCCCCCATGTTGCGTTCCATCATCCGCAGGGCGGCGTCCGCCAGGTCGGCGTGGATGTGGGCGACGGCGTCACGAGGGACGACAACGTCCAGATGCCGGATATGCGCGTCGAGTGCGGAGTACAGGACGCACTGCTCCGTCACCTGGCCGCAGAGCACCAGCCGGTCGACTCCCTGCTGGTTGAGCAGATAGCCCAGCGGGGTCTCGAAGAAGACCGAGTGCCGGGCCTTGACGACGAAGAGGGAGGAGTCGTCCGGCCGCAGCGGCTCCACGAGGTGCGCGTGCGGTCCCGACAGGGCTTTGTCGAGCAGTTCACCGTGGTGGGAGCGCCACTCGCCGAAGTTGTCGTTGACGTAGACCACCGGCACGCCCCGCTGTCGTGCCCGCCGCAGGAGGGCGGAGACGGCCGGCACGACCGATTCGGCGGACGGGATCAGCTGTTCCGCGTCCGGATGGTCGTAGGTGTTGATCATGTCGATGACGGTCAGCGCGGTCTTGCCCATGTCACCAGGGTTCCACTCACCAGGACGGTCAGACATGTCCGGTTCCGCCCTGCTCCGCACGTGGCAGGAGACGAGCTACCCGCTCGAGTTCGTCGTCGAGGAGCCGTTCTGGGCGGGCCCGTCCCTCGGGAGCGGCTGTCCGGACCGGCAGTCATCAGGGCCGTCCGGCCCTAGTTCCGTCGGGGTGCCGTCGCGGACCATGGAGAGATGATCCACACCGATGGCTTCCGACTGCTCGACCGGGAGGAGTGCCTGCGCCTGCTGGGCAAGGCACCGGTCGGTCGCGTCGTCTACACCCGCCAGGCGCTGCCCGCTGTCCTGCCCGTCAACTTCTCCCTCGACGAGGACTCCTCCGTGGTGCTGTGCACCTCCGCCGCCTCCGATCTGGTGCGGGCGATCGACGGGGTGGTGGTGGCCTTCGAGGCCGACGACTTCCGCGCCGAGCGCCGGGCCGGCTGGAGCGTCGTGGTCACGGGACGGGCGGCCGTGGTCACCGAACCGGCCGAGCACGAGCGGCTGCTGCGGACCGGCCCCCAGTCCTGGATGCCGATGCACGACGGCGTGTTCGTCCGGATCGAGGCCGAGATGGTGACGGGCCGCGAACTCACGGGTGTGCCCGGCTGACGTCCGGGGCAGCAGGCGGAGCGGCACGGGCCGGGACGGGGCCCCGCAGCAGGACGGCGGGCCCCGTCCCGCGCGCGTGAAGCCCGGCTTGCGATGGGGGCGGCGCGGCACACGGCGGCGGCGCCCCCCGTCGTACGCGACGAACCGGGACATGATGGGCGTCCGCGGCAGACTGGCACAGGCACTCTCGCCTGCCACCCCCGCACCGCCCAGGGCCCCTGCCACGCCCTGCGCTCCCAGCCACACGCGACGGACCGACTCGGAACGCGGCCCCGCGGGGGGCTGCGGCAGCCCCGGCCGTACCCGACGAACCGGCCCGGGAGCGGCGCCCGTGGCAGCCGGCCGTGCGTGAACAGCCCGGCGGGGATGCGGCCTCCGCGGTGGGCGGTGGGCTTCCCGTCCAGGGGCCGAGGGCCCCGGCGAGGTGTGGCCGGTGTGCCGGTACGGTACGCCTGTGACCGCCTACACCCCTGAGAACGCCCCGGGCCGCCACGGCCCTTCCGCCACCGTCGAGGCCGAGCCCCGTGACGTGGGCCCGGTACGCACCGAGTACTCGCCCGCGCACGACGGCGACCCCGATCCCGGGGAGATCGTCTGGACCTGGGTGCCCTATGAGGAGAACGACGGCCGGGGCAAGGACCGTCCGGTGCTCGTCGTCGCCCGCGAGGCGGGCGGAACGTTCCTCGCCGTGCAGTTGTCCAGCAGGCGGCGCGACGGGCACCGGGAGTGGGTGCCGATCGGCAGCGGGCCGTGGGACCGGTCGGGCCGCGACTCGTGGGTGGACGTGGACCGGGTGCTGCGGCTGCACGAGGACGGCATGCGCCGGGAGGCGTGCGCCCTGGACCGGATGCGGTTCAACCTCGTACGTCAGCGGCTCCGGGAGCGGTACGGCTGGAACTGATCCCCGCCGGCCCGGTCAACAGGTCCGCGAACGTCCGCTCGAACGCGGCGCGGACCGCGCTGTCACGGGTGCGGTCCAGGATGCCGAAGACCACGTGCTCGAAGGCCCCCGCGAACCGCCCGCCCGGCGCGAGAAGGGTCCGGAAGGCCCCCGCCACCTGTGCCGGGTCGTTGCGGAACACCCCGCAGCCCCAGGCTCCCAGCACCAGCCGCCGGTAGCCGTGGACGGCGGCGGTCTCCAGCACCCGCTCGGCCCGTACCACGAGGGCGTGCGGCAGATCGCCCGTCCGCTCCGGCGCCGTGCGCCGGATCACGCCCGCGTTGGGCGCGGGCGAGGTGAGGAATCCGGCGGTGAACGGCTCGTCGAGGAGGCGTCCGCGGTCGTCGCGGAAGACGGGCACGGCGGGTGAGTGGATCACCCGGTCCGTGTAGAACGGGTCGCGGTGGGTGCGGTGGTGGTCGTAGAAGCCGGCGGCCCGCAGCAGACAGGTGTACAGCGCGGAGGCACGGCACAGTGCCTCCTCCTGGGCCTGGGCGCCGTTGAGGTATCCCCCGCCGGGGTTCCGGGCGGAGGCGAAGTTCAGTACGGCCGCTCCGTCCGCGAGCCGCCGGGCGGCCTCGAGGCTGCTCTCACCGGTGACCTCGAACCGGGACTCCACCAGGCCGAACGCCGGGACCGGGAGTGGCTCCGGACCGTACGTCCGCGTCCCGCGGGCCGCCGCCTCGACCGCCGCCGCGACGGACACCTGGTGTCCGCCGGGTGCGCGGTAGGTGCCCGCCGCCACGATCTGCTCGGTCTCTTTGGCGATACCACGCAGGCGCGCGCTCACGGCGCCACCCCCGTAGCCGCCGTGACCGCGCGCCGCGCGATCTCACTCGCCGTGCCCATGCAGGCATCCTGAGCGATGCTGGTGATGCCGCGCAACGGAGTTTCCGCCTCCCCGAAAGGCCCGGGAAGGCACGGAGAACCGCCCGGGAGCAGGCAGAACGAAAGGATGACCGAACCGGGACGTCCCACCCGGCGCTCTTGTGTCCGGCGACGCGAGGGTTTTGGGTGGACGGGTTGATGCCGGCCCGGACCATCGGGCATCCGGGCCGGCGACATGGTGGAATCTCAGGAGGATCCCTACATGTCCGATTCGGAAGGTGGCTGCACACAGCCACGTACCACCGTCACAGAAGCCGAGGTGGAAGCCCTGGTAGGGGGCATCTGCTTCAAGACGGGACCGCCGCGTCTCCTCGGGGTCGAGGTGGAATGGCTCGTCCACGAGCTGCGGGACCCGCGGCTCCCCGTGTCACCCGAACGACTCGAAGCGGCTTACGCCGCTCTGCGGACCGTTTCCCTGAGGTCGGCGCTCACCGTCGAGCCCGGCGGCCAGCTGGAGCTGAGCTCGCCGCCCGCCGCCTCCCTGATGGAGTGCATCGGTACCGTCTCCGCCGATCTGGACGCCGTCCGCGCGGTGCTGCGCCGGGACGGTCTGGCCCTTGCCGGGCTCGGCCACGCCCCCTGGCACGCGCCCCGCCGCTTTCTGCGCGAACCGCGCTACGACGCCATGGAGGCCTGTCTCGACCGCACCGGACCCGCCGGCCGGGCCATGATGTGCACCACCGCCTCCGTGCAGGTGTGCGTGGATGCCGGGTACGAGGAGCCCGGACCCCTCGGTCATGTGCGGCGCTGGTGGCTCGCGCACCAACTGGGCGCGGTCCTGGTCGCCGTGTTCGCCAACTCCCCCCTCGCCGGCGGCCGGCCGACCGGCTGGGTGTCCACGCGGCAGCTGCGCTGGGCGCAGATCGGCCCCGGCCGGGCCGGCGGCCCGGTACTGGACGCCGACCCGCGCGCCGCCTGGGCCCGGCACGTACTGGACGCGCCGGTCATGTGCGTGCGGGACGACGACGGGCCGTGGCAGGTGCCGCAGGGGCTGACCTTCCGCGAGTGGACCAGGTCCGGCCTGCCCAGACCGCCCACCCGGGAGGACCTCGACTACCACTCCACGACGCTGTTCCCACCGGTGAGGCCGCGCGGGCATCTGGAGCTCCGCATGATCGACGCGCAGCCCGGTGACGACGGCTGGATCGTGCCGCTGGCCGTGACGACGGCACTGTTCGACGACCCGGAGGCGGCCGAGACCGCCTACCGGGCGGTGAAGCCGCTGGCCGAGCGGACGCACGGCATGCCCGCGCCGCACAATCCGCTCTGGCGGGACGCGGCCCGCGTCGGGCCGGCCGACCCGGAGCTGCGCGAGGTGGCCATCGGCTGTTTCGCGGCGGCGCTGCGCGCGCTGCCCCGGCTCGGCGCCACCCCAGGGGTCATCGACGCGGTGACGGAATTCCGGGACCGCCATCTCGCCCGGGGCCGCTGCCCGGCCGACGATCTGCTCGACGGGCTGCGGGCGACGGCCGGCGCCGGCGGGCACCCCCGGGGCACGCGTCCGCACGACACCGGCCCGTACGGAAAGGACACCCCCTCATGACCGACCCCGCCCTCGACGCCGAAGCATTGCGCGAGCGCGCGGCCGCCTCGCTGATCACCGCACGGGACCGGACGACGCTGCTCACCGCTTGCGTCGAGGGGCCCGATCTGACCGCGCAGCACTCGCCGTTGATGTCGCCACTGGTGTGGGACCTCGCCCACATCGGCAACCAGGAGGAACAGTGGCTGCTGCGGGCCGTCGCCGGCCATGAGGCGATGCGGCCCGAGATCGACGGTCTGTACGACGCCTTCGAGCACCCCCGCGCCGAGCGCCCGGGCCTGCCGCTGCTGCCCCCCGAGGAGGCCCGCCGGTACGCCGCCGATGTGCGCGTCCGGGCCCTGGACGTACTGGAGGGCGCCGCGTTCCACGGGACGCGTCTGACGGAGGCGGGCTTCGCCTTCGGGATGATCGCACAGCACGAACAGCAGCACGACGAGACGATGCTGATCACCCATCAGCTGCGCAGGGGTCCGCAGGTCCTGACCGCCCCGGATCCGGAACCGGTGCCGCTGTTCACGGGCCCGTCCGAAGTCCTCGTGCCGGGCGGGCCGTTCACCATGGGGACCTCGGAGGAGGCGTGGGCGCTGGACAACGAACGCCCCGCACACCGGCGCGAGGTGCCGCCCTTCCACATCGACACCACACCGGTGACGAACGCCGCGTACCAGGCGTTCATCGAGGACGGCGGCTACGACGAGCCCCGCTGGTGGACCGCCGAGGGCTGGGCCCACATCCGCCGCGACTCCCTCACCGCGCCGCTGTTCTGGCGCCGGGACGGCGGACAGTGGCTGCGGCGCCGGTTCGGAGTCACCGAGGTGGTGCCGCCCGACGAGCCGGTGCTGCACGTGTGCTGGTACGAGGCGGACGCCTACGCCCGCTGGGCCGGGCGCCGGCTGCCCACCGAGACGGAGTGGGAGAAGGCGGCACGCCACGACCCGGCCGGTGACCGCTCGATGCGCTACCCGTGGGGGGACGCCGAGCCCGGGCCCGAGCACGCCAACCTCGGCCAGCGGCATCTGCGTCCGGCGCCGGCCGGAAGCTATCCGGCCGGTGAGTCGCCGCTGGGCGTACGGCAGTTGATCGGTGACGTGTGGGAGTGGACGGCGAGCGACTTCCTGCCGTACCCGGGGTTCAGGGCGTTTCCGTACAGGGAGTACTCGGAGGTTTTCTTCGGGCCGGGCCACAAGGTGCTGCGGGGCGGTTCGTTCGCCGTCGACCCGGTGGCCTGCCGGGGCACGTTCCGCAACTGGGACCTGCCGATCCGGCGGCAGATCTTCTCCGGGTTCCGCACGGCACGGTCGGAGGTTCTCTGATGTGCCGTCATGTGGCCTACGTGGGGCCCGAGGAACCGCTGGGCGAGCTGCTGGTGACGCCGCCGCACGGGCTGTACCGGCAGTCCTGGGCGCCCCGGCGGCAGCGGTACGGCACGGTCAACGCCGACGGCTTCGGTGTGGGCTGGTACGCGCAGGGTGATCCGGTACCGGCCCGGTACCGCCGGGCCGGGCCCGTCTGGGCGGACCTGTCGTTCGCGGATCTCGCCCGTGTCGTACGCACCCGGGCACTGCTGGCCGCCGTACGGGACGCGACCCTCTCGGGTGCCGACGCGGAGGCCGCGGCGGCGCCGTTCGCGGCCGGGACCTGGCTGTTCAGCCACAACGGGGCGGTGCCCGGCTGGCCGGGCTCGCTCGCGCCGCTGGTCCCGTCCCTGCCCGCCGAGAACGTGCTGACGCTCGAGGCCCGCAATGACTCCGCGTTCGTGTGGGCGCTGGTGCTGGCCCGGCTGCGGGCCGGCGACGAGGAGGGACAGGCACTGGCCGACACGGTCCTGGAGGTCGCCGAAGCGGCCCCCGGGGCCCGGCTCAACCTGCTGCTCACAGGCGGGGACACCGTCACCGCGACCGCCTGGGGCGACACTCTGTGGTACCTCACCCGGGCCGGCGGCGGCACCGTCGTGGCCTCCGAGCCCTACGACGACGATCCGCACTGGTGTGAGGTCCCCGACCGCACCCTGCTCGCGGCGAGTCCGACGGACGTCCTGCTGACCCCGCTCAAGGAGCCCGGCGACGCGTGGCCGTCCGCCGACTCCTACGCACCTTCGAGGGAGCCCTTTACGTGAGTCCGTTCCATCTCACCCGCACCCTGCCCGAGGACACCACCGGCGCCGCCCTGCGTGCCGACGTCCGCGAGGGCCTGACGCACAGCCCCAGGACACTGCCGCCGAAGTGGTTCTACGACGCCCGGGGCAGCGAGCTCTTCGAGGAGATCACCGGACTGCCCGAGTACTACCCGACCCGGGCCGAGCGCGAGATCCTGCACGCCCGCGCGGGTGAGATCGCCGAGGCGTCCGGGGCCCGCACCCTGGTCGAACTCGGCTCCGGGTCTTCGGAGAAGACGCGGTACCTGATCGACGCGCTCACCGGGCTGCACACGTACGTCCCCGTCGACGTCAGCGAGAGCGCCCTCACCCGGGCCGGGCAGGCGCTGGCCGCCGAGCGCCCGGGGCTGGACGTGCACGCGCTGATCGCCGACTTCACCGCCCGGCTGGCGCTGCCCGGTACTCCCGGGCCGCGGCTGGTGGCGTTCCTGGGCGGCACCATCGGCAACCTGCTGCCCGCCGAGCGTGCCGCGTTCCTCGCCTCCGTCCGCGCCCTGCTCGCCCCGGGCGACGCCCTGCTGCTGGGCACCGACCTGGTGAAGGACGAGCAGGTGCTGGTCCGGGCGTACGACGACACGGCCGGTGTGACGGCCGCGTTCAACAAGAACGTCCTGAGCGTCATCAACCGCGAACTGGGCGCCGACTTCGATCCGGGTGCCTTCGACCATGTGGCGGTGTGGGACGCCGGGCACGAGTGGATCGAGATGCGGTTGCGCTCCCGCACCGCGCAGACGGTGAAGATCCCCGCCCTGGAACTCGCCGTGGATTTCGCGGCGGGTGAGGAGATGCGCACCGAGGTGTCGGCGAAGTTCCGGCAGGAGGGAGTACGTGCGGAACTGTCGGCCGCGGGGCTCGGGTTGAGCCGGTGGTGGACGGACGAGAAGCAGCGGTTCGCGCTGTCGCTGAGCGTCGCCCGCTGACGGGAGCAGCGCCGGAAGCGTCGCCCTACTCGAAGGCCAGCGCCTCGGTGATGCGTCTGGCGGCGCGTTCGGCCTCCGTGCCCGGGTCGGCGCCGGTGAGGACCTTGGTCATGTACTCCTTGATCGGGTTGTCCGCCTCGACCGCGCTCCACCGGGGTGTACTGGGGGTCGCCCGGCCCTGTGCGGCTCCGGCCGCCATGGCCGCGACCCCCTCCTCCCCCGCCACCGATTCGGCGAGACCGGGCTTGTTGGGGACGTAGTTCATGGTGCGGGCCAGCTCGGTGTTCCAGCGGGCGCCGGTGAGTGCTGCGACGACCTCGATGGCGGCGTCCCTGGCGTCGGTCTTCGCGGGAACCACCAGGTCGGAGCCGCCGGTGAAGACGGCACCGGGTGTGCCGGCCGTTCTGCCGGGGACGGGGAAGTATCCCAGCTTGCCCTCCAGGTCCGGATTCTGCTTCAGAATGGCCCGGGCCAGTCCGGGGACGGCCACGATCTGTGCGACGCGGCCGTCGGCGAACACGCCTGCCTGCGGCGGGTGTTCCTCATCGGAGTCGACAGGGCCGTCCCCGAGTGCCTGGAGCCGGCGGTAGAAGTCCATGCCGCGCAGCGCCGCCGGGCTGTCGAGTGTGCCGCGCCAGACGCCGTCGCGCTCCGTGGCGAGTTCTCCGCCCTCTTCCCAGATGAAGCCGGCAAGCGTGTACCAGTCCTGCCCGGCAAGGTAAATGCCCTGGGTGCCGCCGGTGTTGAGCTTTTCGGTGGCGGTGAGCCACTCGTCGCCGGTCTTCGGCGGGGCGGTGATGCCCGCTTCCCGGAAGAGGTCCTTGCGGTAGATGACGACGCGGTTGGCGGCGTACCAGGGGATGCCGTACTGCTGGGAGCCCCACTGGCCGGGTTCGGCGAGGCCGGGCAGCCAGTCGTCGCGACCCCAGTCCCGCATGGACTCCAGGGTGAGGTCGACCAGCCGGTCGCCCTCCGCGTATGTGGCGACCTGGGTGTTGCCGACCTCGATGAGGTCGGGCCCGTCCGTCCGGCGCGTCTTCAGCGCCTGTTCCACCTTCTCGCCGATGCCGGTCCACTCCTGGATGCGGATGTCGAGGTCGAGCCCGGAATGCTCGCGCTCGAACTCCTTGGTGAAGCGGTCCAGGTACTCCTGAGAGGCGCTGTGCCGCATCAACCACACGGTGACCGTCTGCCGTTGCGTTTCACTGTCGGGCATCAGCCCGCAGCCGCTCAGCAGGGATGCGGACACACAGACGAGGGCGAGCAGACGGCGTCTCACGAGGGGTCCTGTTTCTGTCTGACGGACAGGGCGGGCCCGGCGTGGGGGGCGAGCGGGAGCTCGGGCGGGTGTCCAGCATCTTGGTATGGACCAATGGGTAGGTCAAGGGCGTCAGGCGAACGGGGGCGACGTCTCGCGCTCCGCCGCGCGGTAGGGCACGGTGGAGTGACGTGTGACACAGGCGGTGTCCCGTACAGTCGGGGGTCCGCCGGGAAGGGAGCAGCATGTCGGAGCACACCTACCGGGTCACGGAGATCGTCGGCACCTCGCCCGACGGCGTCGACAAGGCCGTACGCAACGGCATCGAGCGCGCGTCGCAGACGCTGCGCCATCTGGACTGGTTCGAGGTGACCCAGGTGCGCGGCCAGATCGAGGAGGGGCGGATCGCGCACTGGCAGGTGGGGTTGAAGGTCGGCTTCCGCCTGGAGGAGACGGACTGAGCCCGTCCGCGACTCAGGTCCGCCCTTCACGCTCCTGAGCGTCCTTCAAGTCCCCGGACGGGGCCGTCCAGCGGGCCTGGACAACGGTGAAACCGGCCCGCCGGGCGTCCAGACAGACCAGTTCGTCGTCGTCCACGAGGACGCGGATCCGGCGGGCGCGGGCGAGGCGGCGCAGGATCGCGAGCTTGGTGTGACGGGCGGGCCTGCGGTCGGCGTTGCCACGCATGTGCACCTCGCCCTCGGGCAGCCCCTGGGCGGCGAGCCAGTCCAGCGTGTCGCGCCGGCAGCGCTCGGGCCGCCCCGTGAGGTAGACGATCTCGCATTCCCGCGCGCTCTCGCGCACCAGCGCGATGCCCTCGGCGAGCGGCGGGTCCTGCGGCGCCGCGGCGAAGAAGGCGTCCCAGTCGCGCGGCTTGCGCTCCAGGAAGTGCTGCCGGTGCGCGGTGCCGGCGAGGGTGTTGTCGAGATCGAACACGGCCAGCGGCCGCTCGTTGCGGTCGGTCACACCGCCACCTTAGTCACCGGCCGGGCGGAATCCCGCGGGCCGCCGGGTGTTGAACCCGGTATGAGTTCCGTCATCGCCCCGGTCCGCTTCTCCGTCCTCGACCGTTCCCGCACGCGCGAGGGGCACAGTGACCCCGAGGCCCTGCGGGACACCGTGGCCCTGGCGAGGGAGGTGGAGCGGCTCGGCTACCACCGGTTCTGGGTGTCCGAACACCACGGGGTGCCCGGGGTCGCCGGTTCGGCGCCGACCGTGCTGGCCGCCGCCGTCGCCGCCGCGACCCGGACGATCCGCGTCGGCACCGGCGGGGTCATGCTGCCCAACCACCGGCCGCTCGTCGTGGCCGAGCAGTTCGGGGTGCTCGAATCGCTGTTTCCGGGGCGTGTCGACATGGGCCTGGGCCGTTCGGTCGGCTTCACCGACGGGGTGCGCAGGGCGCTGGGCCGCGACAAGGGCGACGCGGCGGACTTCGCCGCCCAGCTAGGCGAACTGCTCGGCTGGTTCCGGGGCACCTCCCCCACCGGAGTACACGCCCGGCCGGCGGAGGGACTGACCGTGCCGCCGTTCGTGCTGGCCATGGGCGAGGGCGCCGCCATCGCGGCCCGGGCCGGCCTGCCGATGGTCATCGGCGACCTCCGCGACCGCGACCGGATGCGGCGCGGAATCGACCACTACCGTGAACGGTTCCGCCCCTCCTGGTGGGCGAGCGAGCCGTACGTCGTCGTCTCCGGCACGGTCGCGGTGGCCGACACACCCGAGCGGGCCCGGCGGCTGCTGATCCCGGAGGCCTGGTCGATGGCGCACTCCCGTACGCACGGTACCTTCCCGCCGCTGCCGTCGGCGGAGCGGGTCGAGTCGCTCTCCATGACCGCCAAGGAGCGCGGCTTCTACGAGTCGGGGCTGGCCGGTCAGCTCGCGGGCACCGAGGAGGAGGTGGCGCACGGGCTGGAGTCGGTGCTGACGGACACGGGCGCGCAGGAGGTGCTCGTCACCACCAGCACGTACGACCGGGAGGCGTTGCTGGACTCCTACCGGCGGCTCGCCGCCGCCGTGGGGCTCCGGGTCAGCACGGCGCGCCGGTGACGGGACACCGGCGCGCCGTCCTGCCCGCGAGAGGGCCGACTACTCCCTGCCCTTCCTGGGGACGTCACGGCCCCGGCGTCCGGTGCCCTCGTCCTTCTCGGTCTCGGCCTCGATGCGCTCCTTGCGGACCTCGCCGCGGACCGTCTCGTCCGCCGACTTCTCCTCCGTGGTCATCCGGACCCGCTCCACCGGGACCGTCTCGGTCTCCACGACGGGGCGTTCCTCGTGCAGGGTGACCTCGTGCTCGGCCTCCGTGATCTCCGGACCCGACATGGCCTCGCCCCGGTTGGCCTCCGTAATCGGCTCGCGCTCCACGCGCACTTCCTCGCGCCGCACGGGCACGGTCTGCTGCACCTCCTCGGTGACCACGTACTTGCGCAGCCTGGCCCGTCCGGTCTCGCGCCGCTCGACGCCGACGCGCATCTGCTCCTCGGAGCGGGTCATGGCGTCGTCACGCGGTCCGGTGCGGGCCTCGGTCCGACGGCCCTCGGTGCCCGCGGCTCCGGCCCTTCCCGCGGTGCCCGGCGCGCCGGCTGCCCGGGAGGCGTCGTCCCGCCGCCCGGCCGTGCCCGCCGCTCCGGCCGCACCCGCCGTACCGGCCGTACCGGCCGTCCCCGTACCGGTGGTCCGCTCGTCCTCACCGGGGTCGGTCAGGACGGAGTCCCAGTTGATGCCGTAGTAGTCGTACAGGCGTTGCTCCTCGTCCACCGACAGATGGCCACCCGCGTCGATGTCGACGTTGGGCGCACCCTTGATCTTGTCCTTGCGGTAGGGGACCTCGAGGTGGTCCTGCACGAGAGCGGCGTCGCGCATGGGTACGAACGACTCACTGGAACCGAACATGCCCGTTTTGACGGTCACCCACTCGGGGCGTCCACTCGCGTCGTCGAGGAAGACGTGCTTCGCGTCGCCGATCTTGTTGCCGTCCCCGTCGTACACGGGGTGATCCAGCAGGGTCGAGATCTCTTCGCGGGTGATCATCTTGCATCACCCTCCTTTCAGGGGGTCGCTGCTCTCCGGTTGTCCTGAACAGCTGACCGAAAACAGCAGAAAAGCGATAAATACCGCTTAATTTTCGACAGTGCTCACTTGTGGTGACCGCGCCCGTGCCCAGGAGCGTCCTCGTGCTCCGAGACGGCCTCCGGCTGGGCCGCGCACGCCAGGGCGCGGCGGTCCGTGCACCGCCCGGGCGGGACGGGGGCCAGCACCTCGATCTCGGCGATCACCCCCCGGGCCGACACCACCCGCCACAGCGACGCGAGCAGCGTGTCGTCCCCGACGAAGGCGGCAGCGGTGGCCGGCCGGCCCCCCGGGTCCCGATAGCGGATTCGGACCGGCTGCACGGGAACTCCGGCGTCCAGCGCCGCCTGGAAGACCGCGCGGCGGAAGTGTCCCGCGGCCCGGCCGCACCACGTGCTGCCCTCCGGGAAGGCAGCGACCGCCGCGCCGCCGCGCAGGATCCCGGTGAGCGCGGCGACCGTGTCCGGCAGGGCACGCAACCGGTCGCGGTCGATGAACAGCACACCCGCGCGCGCGACCAGCGCCCCCGCCACGGGCCAGCGCCGTATCTCGGCCTTGGCCAGCAGACGGGCCGGGCGGACCGTGGCGAGCAGGGGGATGTCCAGCCACGAGATGTGGTTGGCGACCAGCAGCAGCCCGCCCGTGGGTGCGGCGGCCCCGGCGATACGGACCCGGACTCCGGCGGCCCGCACGATCCACCGGCACCACCGGCTCACCGGGCCCGCCGGGATCCACCGTCCGAACGGCAGCAGCACGATCCCGGCGAGCAGCACCATCCCGACCCCCGCCAGCCGCAGCACGGCCAGCGGTACGGCCGCGGTGGTCACCGGGGAGTCCACACAGCCCCGGGGAGTACAGGGCGCGCCCGGCAGCCAGACGCTCACCGGGCGGGGACGAGGGAGAGAAAGTGCCGCAGATACCGGGGATTGACCCGGTCCATCGGCAGCAGCACATAGAAGTCGGCTACGCCGAAGTCCAGGTCGTGCGCGGGCTCTCCGCAGACCCAGGCACCGAGCCGGAGATAGCCGCGCAGCAGGGCGGGCAGTCCGGCGGAGGCGGCGGCGGGTGCCCCGCTCCGCGGCCGCCAGGGCAGCAGCGGGCGTACCCGGTACTCCTCGGGCGCGAGGTGCCTGGCCCGTACCCGGTCCCAGGTGGCGGAGGCGAGCGCGCCGCCGTCGGCGAGCGGTACGGAACAGCAGCCGGCCAGCCAGGCGTGGCCGCGGCCGGTCATGTAGCGGGCGATGCCTGCCCAGATGAGGCCGATGACCGCGCCGTCCCGGTGGTCGGGGTGCACACAGGAACGGCCGACCTCGACGAGTGACGGCCGTATCGCACCGAGCGCCGACAGGTCGAACTCGCCCTCCGCGTACAGCCGTCCGGCGATCCCGGCGCGCTCCGGCGGCAGCAGCCGGTACGTGCCGACGACCTGCCCGCTCGCCTCCTCACGCACGAGCAGGTGGTCGCAGTAGGCGTCGAAGGGGTCGACGTCCAGGGCCGGCTGCGGACCGGACAGCAGGGCACCCATCTCCCCCGCGAAGACGTCGTACCGCAGCCGCTGCGCGGCGCGCACGTCCTCCTCGTCGCGGGCGAGGGTGACGGTGTACCGGAAGGGGGTGGTGGGCCGCGGGGGCTGGTCGACGGTCAGCACGCCGGTCATGGCTCTCTCCTGATCACGCACCGGAGCGGGAGTGGGGACACCCCCGTTCTCCCGATCCGGGTTGGCGTGTACGTGACCGGAGCGGGGAGTACGGATGTGGAGATGCTGAATCCCAGAAGCGAAACCGAGACGGGGCCGGAAGGAGCACCTCTCCCGGCCCCGCCCGTCCGCACGTACGGCGAACGCTCACTGGAGCGCCCCCTGGGGGCGCGGGGTGACATCGTGCGGCTCCGCCGCACGGGCGCGACCGGCTCCGGACGGCCCGCAGCCGGTCTGCGGCCCGCTGCCGCACGTCGCTAGCGCTTACCCGCCTTGCGCGCAGCCCGCAGCCACTCCCTGTTCATCCCCGTGATGGACGTCAGCGGAATGCCCTTCGGGCAAGCGGTGGCGCACTCCCCGGCAAGCGTGCACCCTCCGAACCCCTCCTCGTCCATCTGCGCCACCATGTCCAGCACCCGCGTCTCGCGCTCGGGCGCTCCCTGCGGCAGCACGTTCAAATGGTTGATCTTCGCAGAGGTGAACAACATCGCCGCCCCGTTCGGGCACGCGGCGACACACGCCCCGCACCCGATGCACTCCGCGTGCTCGAAGGCTACGTCGGCATCCGGCTTGGGCACGGGCGTGGCGTGCGCCTCCGGCGCGGAGCCCGTCGGGGCCGTGACGTAACCGCCCGCCTGGATGATGCGGTCGAAGGCCGACCGGTCGACCACCAGGTCCTTCACCACCGGGAAGGCCGACGCCCGCCAGGGCTCGACGTCGATGGTGTCGCCGTCCTCGAAGGACCGCATGTGCAGCTGGCAGGTGGTGGTGCGCTCCGGACCGTGGGCGTCTCCGTTGATGACCAGCGAGCAGGCGCCGCAGATGCCCTCGCGGCAGTCGTGGTCGAAGGCGACCGGGTCCTCGCCCGTGAGGATGAGCTCCTCGTTGAGGGTGTCGAGCATCTCCAGGAAGGACATGTCGGGTGAGATGCCGTCCACCTCGTACGTGGACATGGCGCCGTCGGCGTCGGCGTTCTTCTGCCGCCAGACGCGCAGGTTGAGCTTCATGCGTAGCTCCGCTGGGTGGGGTGGACGTACTCGAAGACCAGGTCTTCCCTGTGCAGGACGGGAGCCTCGCCGGTGCCGGTGAACTCCCAGGCGGCGGCGTAGGAGAACGCGTCGTCCTGGCGGGCGGCCTCGCCCTCCGGTGTCTGGGACTCCTCGCGGAAGTGGCCGCCGCAGGACTCGGCGCGGTGCAGCGCGTCGAGGCACATCAGCTCGGCGAGCTCCAGGTAGTCCACGATGCGGTTGGCCTTCTCCAGCGACTGGTTGAACTCCTCACCGGTACCGGGAACCTTGATGCGCCGCCAGAACTCCTCGCGGATCTGCGGAATCCGCTCCAGTGCCTTGCGCAGCCCGGACTCGGAACGGGCCATGCCGCAGAACTCCCACATGAGTTCGCCGACCTCGCGGTGGAAGGAGTCGGGGGTGCGGTCGCCGTCGGCCGACAGGAGCAGGTGGAGGCGGTCCCGGGTCTCGGCCAGCACCTCCTGCACCACCGGGTGGTCCGTGGTCACCTCCTCCTGGTGCGGGTTGCGGGCCAGGTAGTCGTTGATGGTGGCCGGGAGGACGAAGTAGCCGTCGGCCAGGCCCTGCATCAGCGCGGAGGCGCCGAGCCGGTTGGCGCCGTGGTCGGAGAAGTTGGCCTCGCCGATGGCGAACAGACCGGGGACGGTGGTCTGGAGGTCGTAGTCCACCCACAGACCGCCCATCGTGTAGTGCACGGCGGGGTAGATCCGCATCGGTACCCGGTACGGGTCCTCGTCGGTGATCCGCTGGTACATGTCGAAGAGGTTGCCGTACTTGGCCTCGACGGCCCTCCGGCCCATCCGCCTGATGGCGTCGGCGAAGTCCAGGTAGACGCCCTGGCCGCCGGGGCCCACTCCCCTGCCCTCGTCGCAGACGTTCTTGGCGGCGCGGGAGGCGATGTCGCGGGGCACGAGGTTGCCGAAGGAAGGGTAGATGCGCTCCAGGTAGTAGTCGCGCTCGTCCTCGGGGATCCGGTGGGCCGGGCGGGTGTCGCCCTGGGCCTTCGGCACCCAGATCCGGCCGTCGTTGCGAAGCGACTCGCTCATCAGGGTGAGCTTGGACTGGTGGTCGCCGGTGCGCGGGATGCAGGTGGGATGGATCTGGGTGAAGCAGGGGTTGGCGAAGTACGCGCCGCGCCGGTGCGCCCTCCAGACGGCGGTGGCGTTGGAGTTCATGGCGTTGGTCGACAGGTAGAAGACGTTGCCGTAGCCGCCGCTCGCCAGGACGACGGCGTCCGCGAAGTAGGTGTCGATCTTCCCGGTGATCAGGTCCCGGGCGACGATGCCGCGGGCCCGGCCGTCCACGACGATCAGGTCGAGCATCTCGGTGCGCGGGTGCATCTCGACGTTGCCGGCGGCGATCTGCCTGCTGAGCGCCTGGTAGGCGCCGAGGAGAAGCTGCTGTCCCGTCTGGCCGCGGGCGTAGAAGGTGCGGGAGACCTGGACACCGCCGAAGGAACGGGTGTCGAGCAGTCCGCCGTACTCGCGGGCGAAGGGCACGCCCTGGGCGACACACTGGTCGATGATCTCCACGGAGATCTGCGCGAGGCGGTGGACGTTGGACTCGCGGGAGCGGAAGTCGCCGCCCTTCACGGTGTCGTAGAACAGCCGGTGGACGGAGTCGCCGTCGTTGCGGTAGTTCTTCGCCGCGTTGATGCCGCCCTGCGCGGCGATGGAGTGGGCGCGGCGCGGGGAGTCCTGGTAGCAGAACTGGACGACGTGGTAACCCTGTTCGGCGAGGGTGGCACCGGCGGAGCCACCGGCCAGGCCGGTGCCGACGACGATGACGGTTTTGCCGCGCCGGTTGGCGGGGTTGACCAGCCTGGCCTCGAACCGGCGTCTGTCCCAGCGCTCGTGGACCGGGCCGGCGGGGGCCTTGGTGTCGGCGACCCGGTTGCCGGTCGTGTACTCGGTGTAGGAAGTCATGGTCAGCTCACCACTCCGGTCATGACGCCCACAGGGACGGCGAGGAAGCCGGCCGTGAGCAGCAGCGCGAGGGCATTGGCGGTGGTCTTGAGGGCGCGGTCGCGGGTGCGGCTGCCGATGCCGAGGGTCTGGGCGGCGCTCCAGAAGCCGTGCCGGATGTGCAGGCCGACGGCGAGCATCGCCACGATGTAGATGACGTTGCCGTACCAGGTGGAGAAGGTGTCCACGACGTTCTGGTAGGGCTTGCCCGTCTCGAAGCCGCCGGAGTGCACGGTGCCGGTGGTCAGGTCGAGGAGGTGCCAGACGATGAACAGGGCGAGGATGATGCCGCCCCAGCGCATGGTGCGCGTGGCGTAGCTCGCCCGCGCCTTCTGGTGCACGTACTTGCTGGGCCGCGCCTTGATGTCGCGGCGGCTGAGCTGGTAGGCGGAGACGGCGTGGGCGATCACGGCGACGACGAGGACGACGCGTATGAGCCACAGCGTCCACTCGTCGTGCATGAACGGTTCGCCGACCGTGCGCAGCCAGTGGGCGTAGCGGTTGAACTCGCCCGACCCGAAGAAGATCTTCAGGTTCCCGATCATGTGCGCGACCAGGTACAGCAGCATGATGAGGCCGCTGACCGCCATCACAGTCTTCTTGCCTACGGTCGAGTCCCACACGGTGCGTGCCATGGACGGCCGTCTGTCCGTCCGCGTTGCCAGAGCCATGTCGTCAGACGCTAGGGCCGGAAGGCCCCATCGGTCCAAGACATGGTCTGCCTTGTTTTGATAGGGGGAGCCTATGATGTGCCCATGCAGTTCCAGCAGCTCCAGTACTTCGTGGCGGTCGCCGAGACCCGGCACTTCACCCGGGCCGCCGAGCAGGTCCATGTGGCGCAGCCGTCACTGTCGCAGCAGATCAAGGTGCTGGAGCGGGAACTGGGGGCCGATCTGTTCCGGCGGGCGCGCGGGAACATCACGCTGACCGATGCCGGCGAGGCGCTGCTGCCGCTGGCGCGGCGGATCCTGGCCGACGCGGACACCGCACGGCACGAGGTGCAGGAGGTGGCACAACTGCGCGGCGGGCGGGTGCGGCTGGGGGCGACGCCGAGTCTGTGCACCGGTCTGCTGCCGGATGTGCTGCGCGCGTTCCACGACCGGTATCCGGGTGTCCGGCTGCTGGTCGAGGAAGGAGGTTCGCACGATCTCGTACGGGAGCTGGCGCGGGGTGCGCTGGATCTTGCCCTGGTGGTGCTGCCGCTGCCGACGCCGTCGCCTGCGCTGACCACGGTGGAGCTGCTGAGTGAGGACCTGGTGGTGGTGTCGTCGCCGGATGCCGCGCCGCCGGGGCGGGGGCGGAACGAGGTGCGCATCGCCGAACTGGAGGGTGAACGGCTGGTGATGTTCCGGCACGGCTACGACCTGCGGGAGCTGACGGTGGCCGCGTGCCGGGCGGAGGGGTTCGAGCCGGAGTTCGCGGTGGAGGGCGGGGAGATGGACGCCGTGCTGGGGTTCGTGCGGGCGGGGCTGGGAGTGGCGGTGGTGCCGCGGATGGTCGCCGCGCGGTCGGGGCACGGGCTGCGGGTCACTCCGCTGGCGCGGCCGGGTCTGTACCGGGCCATCGCCCTGGCCCACCGCAGTGATGTGGCCCCGCCCCGGGCGGCTCGGGAGTTGCAGCGGATGCTGCTGGAGCGCTGACGCGGGTGTGCGGGGGGGTTTCCCGCCCCCGCCGCCCCTTCCCGTCCCGTCCCTGAGGGCTTCGCCCTCAGACCCCCGTTCGCGCAGTTCCCCGCGCCCCTAAGGGATTGGGGTGCCTTGGTGGTAGTACATGCGCCATCCCGCGTCGTCGTCGTGCTTGCGCCACAGGGAGCTGCGCAGGGCCCGGTGGCCGGCGAAGTGGGTTTCGTAGGTGAGGTGGACCAGGTTGGGGGCCAGGAGGACGCCGGTGATCTCCGACGGCTCGTAGAGCGGGCCGTCCGCCGTGCCGCCCGGGTGGTCGGGCAGTTCGGCGATCATCTCGGCATACGTGTAACGCCGCCCCGAGGCCCCCACCTCGGTGAACTCCGGGTCCAGCAGACGTGTGACCTCGGCTCGCGAGGACCGCACGGCAGGGTCCATCAGCCGCAGCTCCCCCGCGATCGCCGCCCGCACCGGGTCTCTCCCCTGGCTCATCCCCACCCGATCTCTCTCCGTCCGTTCCGGCCGCACGCCTCAGGGGCGCGAGGAACCGCGCGAGCGGCCACGGCGCACCCGGAGCCGCCGTACGACCCGAGTCGCCGGGCGGCTAGCCCGTCGCGTCCACGAGGGCCAGCTCGTGGAGACGGTCCGGCGGGCCCGGACGGGCGTAGTACCAGCCCTGCGCCGTGTCGCAGCCCAGGATGCGGAGCTGTTCGGCCTGCGCGCCGGTCTCCACACCCTCCACGGTGACCGCGAGGTCCAGGCTGTGGGCCAGGGAGACGATACCCTCGACGATCTTCAGGTCGACGGGATCGGCCGGGAACTGCTGCATGCTCTGGGTGAAGGAGCGGTCCAGCTTCAGAACGCTCACCGGGAGGCGGCGCAGGTTGGCGAGGTTGGAGTAGCCGGTGCCGAAGTCGTCGAGGGCGATGTCGACACCCATCTCCGCCAGACGGCGCAGGGGTTTGAGCAGATCGTCGTCCGCGCCGATCAGCGCCGACTCGGTGACCTCCAGACACAGCGCGTCGGGGGCCACGCCGGTGCGCTCCAGGATGTCCACGGTGTCCTGGACCAGGCCGGGATGGGTGAGCTGGCAGGGCGAGAGGTTCACGTTGATGCGCAGCGGACCGAGTGCCTCGCCCCCATGACGGTCCCGCCACTCGCGGGCCTGGCGCACGGACTGCTCCAGCACCCAGCGGCCCAGCGGCACGATGAGTCCCGTGTGCTCGGCGAGCGGGATGAAGCGGTCCGGGGAGAGCACCCCGTGCTGCGGGTGCAGCCAGCGCACCAGCGCCTCCGCCCCCCGGACGCTGCCGTCACCGAGGTGCACCAGCGGCTGGTACTCGATGAAGAACTCGCCCCGCTCCAGGGCCGCCGGCAGCGCCGTGGTGAGCCCGTGGCGGGTGATGGCGCGGGCGTCGGCCTCCGGATCGGCGAGCTCGAAGCGGTTGCCGCCCGCCGACTTGGCCCGGTACATGGTGATGTCGGCGCTGCGCAGCACCTCCGCCGCGCTGCGTTCCCCGGCCGGCCCTTCGACGATGCCGATGCTGCCGCGCACGGTCAGCTCTCGGCCGTCGACGCTCATCGGGGCGAGCAGCGCGTTCATGATGCGGGCGGCGAGCTCGTCGACCGTGCGCTGGGTGTCGGAACCGGTGGTCAGCGCCACGAACTCGTCGCCGCCGAGCCGGGCCACCATCTCGCCGGGCGCGGTGGCGCAGGACTGGAGCCGGTCGGCGACCTCGACGAGCAGCCGGTCGCCCGCCGCATGCCCGAGGCTGTCGTTGACGGTCTTGAAACCGTCCAGGTCGAGGTAGCACAGTCCGAACCGCTGGCCCTCGCCGGCGCCGAGCGCCTTCTCCAGGCGCTCGAAGAAGAACGTCCGGTTGGGCAGACCGGTGAGCGCGTCGTGGGTGGCCTCGTAGCGCAGCCGGAGGTTGAGCAGCCGCCGCTCGGTGGTGTCCTCCATGAGGGCGAGCTGGTACTGCGGGGCGCCGTCGGGGTCGCGCAGCAGGGACACCGTCAGGTTGGTCCACAGGACCGTTCCGTCCGGGCGGTAGAAGGCCTTCTCGAGGTGGTAGTGCTCGCGTTCGCCGCTCACCAGCTCGTCGTAGAGCCGCCAGGTCTGCGGGGCGTCGTCGGGGTGCACCCAGTCCTTGACCTTGCGGCCGCGCAGGCTCTGCTCTGACAGTCCGAACATGCGCCGCAGTGCGCCGTTGACCTGCAGGATGTTGCCCTCCAGATCGGCGATGCCAATGCCTATGGCCGCGCCCTCGAAGACCGCGCGGAACCGGGCCTCGGTGGCGTGCAGCGCCTGCGCCACGACGCCCTGTGCCTCCAGCGCGGCCCGTGCGACGGCCTCCTGTTCGGCCAGCGTCCGCTCGCGCAGTGCCTGCGCGAACCCCGCGGCCATGGCGTGCTGGAGCCTGGCGCTGCGCGCCCTGAGATCCTCACGGTCGCCGTCCTGGCCGCAGTACAGGACGAGATAGGCGTCCACGCAGTCCAGGGTCCGGCTGAGCGCCTCCGGGTCGGTGCAGTGAGCGTGCACCAGGGCGGCGCCGGCCGCCCTGCCCGCGTCCGCGTCGAACGACCTGGCCCGCAGTGCCTCGCTCAGCCGGCGGGCCAGCGGCAGCAGACGCGCCTCGAACTCCGGGCGGGTCGACGAGGTCGAGGTCACCGGGAAGACCGCCCGGCTCCAGATCGTCGCGAACCGGCGCAGTCTGTCCTCCGGCCCGTCCGGCTCCGCGCTCACGCCGTACGCCCCACGCCCGCGAAACCGGAGAAGGCGTAGGGATCCTCGTCCTCCGGTGCGGTGTCCGGCCGCCACTGCGGCATCGGCACCAGTCCGGGTTCCACCATGTCGTACCCCTCGAAGAACCGCGCGATCTCGTCGCGCGTGCGCATGATCAGCGGGTTGCGAATGTTCTGGTACACGTCCACCGCCCCCACGGCCCGCTCCGGCGGCAGCGGGATCCCGTCGTACGAGGCATGGGTGAGCACGAGCATGCTGCCGGGCGCGAGTGCCTCGCGCAGTTCGGCCACCGCCGCATACGGGTCGTCCGCGTCTTCCACGAAATGCAGTATGGCAACGAGAAGCAGCGCCACTGGCCGATTCAGGTCGATCAGCCGCCGCACTTCGGGGCTGTTCAGGATCTCCTGCGGCTTGCGGAGGTCCGCGGCGAGGATGTCCGCGCCGTCGTTGCCGCCTAGCACCGCCTGACTGTGGGCCACGGCCACCGGGTCGTGGTCCACGTACATCACGCGCGCGTCCGGATCGGCCGCCTGGGCCACTTCGTGGACGTTGCCGAAGGTCGGGATGCCGGAGCCGATGTCCAGGAACTGGGTGATGCCCTCGGCTGCGGCGAAACGTACCGCCCGCCGCATGAACGCCCGGTTCGCCTGCATGATCTTGGGCAGTCCCGGCATGAACTCCATGGCCTTGCGGGCCGCTTCGCGGTCGACCTCGAAGTTGTGCGAACCGCCCAGGTAGTAGTCGTACATCCGGGAGACGCTGGGCACCGTGATGTCGATGCTCCGGGGGGCCCAGGCGGGACGCTCCATGTATCTCTCCAAGGCGTAGGCGATCCGGTGTTCGACAGGAGGCTACTGATCGCCCGCCAATGGAGCGACCCCAAACGGAAATTGACCATCCGTTCCCGGTCACTGCCCGTGGCACGTGCCGAATCGTCCTGCTCATTCCGGTGACGTGAAGTGTCCGCGGTATTCCGGAGTGTGCCGGCGTGCGGAGAAGCAGGCGGGGAAGCGCAGGACATTCCATGGGTTCAGGTGAATCACGGCAAAACGGTCCGCCCCTCCGCGGGCTGCGGAGGGGCGGACACTCGGCCGGCGGCATCCGAAGTGGACGACACCTGGGGAGGTTGTTCTACTTCTCCGAAGCGCCGACCGGCTTTCCGTCGGGGCGTACGGCGTACCAGGTGCCACCGACTCCCTGACCGTTGGTGTCGCCGGCGGCCTTGTCACCGGCGAAGGTGTAGATGGGCCAGCAGTTGATCGTCTGCTGGGCGGCCCCGTCCGGGCGGGTGAAGATCATGTAGTTCTTCTTCTGGATGCCCTTGGTGTCCTCGAAGTCGACCGGCGCCACCACGGGCCACTTCTCCAGGCATTCACCGGTGCAGGCCGACACAGGCTTCGGCCAGGCCTCGTCCTTCATGAAGCGGTAGACCGTCTTGCCGTTCTTGTCGACGACGATCTCGCCGAGCTTGGGATCCTGCCGGGTGGACAGGCCGGCCTGCACGGCCGCCTGCGCCTTCTTGCCCTCGGGGGTCAGCGCGAACCACTTGCCGCCCACCCCCTGGCCCTTCACGTCACCCGCGTTGACGTCCTTGACGTAGCGGTAGGCGGGCCAGCCGTCGATGGTGAGCTGCTTGGTGCCGTCGGCCCGGGCCACCTCCCCGAGCAGCGACTCGTCGATGCCCTCGCCGGCCGAGGCGTCGTCCGCGGGCACCGGCGGCCAGGTCTTGGCGCAGTCGTCCTCACAGTTGGACGTGGGCGGCTCGGCGGTGTCCTGGTCGAAGCGGTACAGGGTCAGACCGAGGTTGTCGGTCACCACCTTGCCCAGTTCGGCGTTGGTCGAGACGTTCAGCTCGCCCGCGGTGTTGGAAGGGCTCGCGGCGGCCGGTCCGCCGCCGGCCTTGTCACCGCCGCTGGCGGCGCTGCCGTAGTCCCCGGCCGCGGCCGTGGCACCCACGTTCTGGCTGGAAGCGGGCGGCGGGGCGTCCTGACCGCACGCGGTGGTCAGGGCCAGCACCGCCGCGGCGCTCGCCACCAGTGAGGCGGTACGCCAGGTGGTCTTCATCGTCAACTCCACATCATCGCCAGGGTCTTGCAGCGCCCTGCTGTGCCGCCGCTCGACGATGGGTACGCACGAAGGCACGCGTTGTGTTCAACGGCGGCCCGGTTTTCTTTCATTAACTCCTTCGGGGCAATCACCGGCCTCCCGCGCGTGACCGGACGGTTCCCGCCTCATGATCCTCGTCGTGCAACCACTCGTACCGACTCAATCCCGCGCCACGGCCCGTGCGTTGGCTGCGACGACGCTGGTCTGGGCGCTCGTCGGCGCACCCGGCGCGGCGGTGGCCGACGCCTGCGCGTACGCCTCGACGGGACCGGCCGGCACGGAGGCGGTCGCGGTCGCGGTCGGCGTCACCTGGACCGGCCCTCCGCCCTGCGTACCGACTCTCCCGTCCCCGGCGCCGGCCCCCACGCCCTCTCCGACACCCCCGCCCCCGCCCTCGCCGACCACGCCTCCCCCGCCGAGCCCGAGCCCCAGCCCGACCCGGAACCCCTCACCCCCTCCACCGCCCGCGGCCCGTCCGGCGCCCGCGGCCCCTCCACCGCCGCACCACGCCCGTCCGGCACCGGCACCGGCACTCGCCCCGGCACCGCCGCCGTCACGCCCCGCTGCGGCCTTGCCGCCGACCCCGTCGGCCGCACCGAAGCCGCGGCCGTCCGCGACACCGGTGCACTACCCGGCGTACCGCGCGGCCCCGGCCCGGAAGCCCTCCGGCGGCGCCACGTCACCGCTCACCTTCGTCCTGCTCATCACGATGCCCGCGGTGGTCGCCGTCGCCGCGCTCCGTCCGCGCTGAGGACCGCCCCGCCCCGACCCCTTCTGGAGGCATCTCTTGCCGGAATGGCTTGTTCTCACCCTCGCGATGCTCGCCGCGTGTGCCGTTGTGGTGGCCATCACCCTTCTGCGGCACCGCAGGGCCGCCGACGACGAGGACACCAGCGAGACCCCGGACGTCATCGAGTACATGACCATGTGGATCGGGGTGGTGTACGCCATCGTGCTCGGTCTCGCCATCGCGGGCGTCTGGGAGGGACGCAGCGCGGCCCAGGACCACGTACGGGCGGAGGCGGTGGCCCTGCACGAGGTCACGGAGCGGGTCCGGGTCTACCCCGCCGAGGTGCGCGACCGCATCCGGGATGATGTCAACGCCTATGTCGGACACGTCGTCACCACCGAGTGGCGGGCCATGGCCGACGAGGGCGAGGTCACCGGGCGCGGCGAGGAACTGCTCGCCCGGCTCCGCCGGGACGTCACCGATTACCAGCCGCGGACGGACTTCGAGGCGCAGGCCTACCAGCCGCTCGTGGACCAGGTGGCCGCCGCCGACGAGGCACGCAGCGCGCGGGCCGAGTCGACCGGGGAGACCATGCCGGGCGTGGTGTGGTTCGGGCTGCTCTCGGGGGCCGCCATCACCATCGGGATGATCTTCGCTCTGCAGATCCGGCGCACCCCCCGGGAGATGGTTCTCGCCGGGCTGTTCTCCGCGCTGATCGCCTTCCTGCTCTTCCTCATCTGGGACTTCGACGCGCCGTACAGCCGGGGCCTGGCCGCGTCGGCGGACCCGTTCCTGAGGTTCTTCCCGCACCTCGGCGGCTGAGCCCGCTCGCGGGGAAGCAGAGCTTCGCCCCGGATCCGGCGGGATCCGGGGCGCGGCCTTTCGAACGCGTACGAAACGGGACCGAGGAGAACAGCGGCTCAGATCCTCTTCTCGGCGCGGCGGCGCATCCAGAAGACACCGCTGCCGACGACCGCCGCGGCCACCAGCGTGCCGCCGATGGCCATGTCGGTGGGCGTGGCCCCGCTGGTGCTGCTGCCGCCGATACCGCCGCGGACGCCGCCGATGACGGTGAACGCGGCCGGGCGGGTCAGGCTCCTGCCGGAGCAGTGGACCGTGATGTCGTAGGAGCCGGCGCGGGCTTCGTCATCGACGGTGGCGGTGCCCTTCGAGGTGTTGTTGGCGCCGTGGATGGGCGTCAGATTGGTCCTCGGGAACGCGTTGGAGGTCGCCGTACCGCCGTTGGGGCAGCCGTCGACCGTGATGGTCAGCTGGCCGCCACGGGCGATGACACTGGGCAGGGCGACGATGTTGGACGGGTTGGGAACCCGGCCGGAGTCCGCGACGGCCGCCGGGGCGGCGACCCCCAGGACGGCGACGGCGGCACCGGCGGCCGCCAGGGCACGTGAGTTGCGCATGTGATCCTCCGCGGGAGACGCCCCGGGTCCCGTCCCCGGTCCGATCGGCGAGAAAGCGCCTCCCAGAAAGACCCTCAGTTGCCCTGCGCCGGACCGCATTTCGGCAATGGTCCGTACCGGTGAGGAGAGCCCCTCGCGGGGAGCCGTGCGGGAGGATATCGCCGCAGGTCACGGACCGTCAGAAAATCTTCGTCGGCCGCGCCCCGGATGGCGCACCCCGCCTCCTCCCCGTCATCCGTTCGCCGCTGCCCCGTCGCCGGTTGCGCAAGTGCCGCCTAGCGTTTTCGTCATGCGCGAGTGGTACGGCGACGGCCGTGTCGAGAGGGGAAGGCGAATGTCTGCTTTCGAGCCGGACGAAGCCGAATGGGAGGCGCGGCGGAGGAAGCGCGCCCCGTGGGGCGTGATAGCGCTGGTTCTGCTGACCGGCCTCGCGCTCCTGCGGAACGGTTCGGGGGAGTTCGACGTGGGCCCGCCCCAGCCGGCCGGAGCGGCCGCCGCCGACAGCCGGACGCCCGGCGAAGTCACCGTCCCGGCGATGCAGCCACTGCCGTACGCGGCTCCGGGCCGGGTCCGGATCCCGGCGATCCAGGTGGACGCGCCGGTCGTGCCGGTGGGCCTGGACGCGGAGGGCTGGGTGGACGCGCCGCCGCCGGAGGACCCCCATCTCGCGGGCTGGTTCACCGGGGCGGTCTCGCCGGGCGAGAAGGGTACGGCGGTCGTCGTCGGCCATGTCGACAACGCGCAGGGGCCCGCGGTGTTCTACGGGCTCGGGGCGCTGAAGAAGGGAAACCGCGTCGAGATCGAGCGGGGGGACGGGAAGACGGCCGTGTTCGAGATCTACGGCATCGAGGTCTTCGCGAAGAACGACTTCCCCGGCGACCGGGTCTACGCCTCCAAGGGGACGGCGGAGCTGCGGGTCATCACCTGCGGCGGCGGCTTCTCCCAGCAGAACGGGTACGACGGGAACGTCGTCGCCTTCGCCCGCCTGGCCGAGGTCCGCTGAGCGGCTGCCCCCGTCCGGGCGGGCGGGGGCCGCTCAGGCGTACTGCCGGCGGGGCACGGTGATGTGGTAGCCGGAGTCCAGCAGTCCGGGCAGATAGGCGCGCAGGGCCCGCACGCTCTGCGAACGGTCGCCCCCGGCGTCGTGCGAGAGCACCACGACGCCGGGGGCGGCGCCGCCCTCCACCCGGTCGACGATGGTCGCGGCGCCCGGCGTGGTCCAGTCGAGGGTGTCGACCGTCCAGGCCATGGGTTCCATGCCCAGCTCGGCGCCGATCCGGAAGGCGGCGCGGTTCCAGGCGCCGTAGGGTGCGCGGAACCATTCGGGGCGTTCACCGAAGGCCTTCTCGACGATGTCGCAGGTGCGTTCCATCTCGGAGCGGATCCGGCGGCTGCCGAGCCGGGTGAGCAGGGGGTGGCTCCAGGTGTGGTTGCCGACCACGTGTCCCTCGTCGGCCATCCGGGCCAGCAGGTCCCGGTTCCCCGCCACCATCTCCCCGCACACGAAGAACATCGCACGCACCTCGTAGCGGGCCAGTGTGTCCAGGATCTGCGGGGTGTACCGGGGGTCGGGCCCGTCGTCGAAGGTCAGCACCATGGTGCGCCCGCGTCCGGACACCCGCAGCAGCGGTTCCTCGCGCACAGGGGTCCTGCCGGTCGTGCGCGGCGGTCCGTAGCCGGTCAGGGGCCTCAGGCGGTACTCGGAGGGCTTGAGCGGCCGGCGGGCGGCCCGGGCGCCGGCGGCAGGCGGCGCCGGAGGTCCGGCCGGGTCCCCGGCGCCCGGTGAGAGCGCCGCGGCGACACCCGCCGCGCCCAGGGTGGCGGCGCCCGCGAGCAAGGCCCGGCGCCGGGTGAGCAACTGATCCTTCTGCATGACTCATCAGTCGCCCCTCGGAGGGCCGACGCACCTCGGCGACACCGGTGTGGCCGCATGTTTTCACCCGGTCGGCGCAGTGAGGGGCGGCGGACCTCCAGGGACGTGTGGCGGCCGGGGCGACGCGGTCCGCTAGCCTCGCTGCCGTGACGGAACAAGGAGCCCATCGGTTCGAACGGGGCACGGACGGCCCGAAGGTGATCGTGGCCGGCGTGGACGGCTCCGACTCCTCGCTGCGCGCGGCGGCGTACGCCTCCGGGCTGGCCCGGCGTCAGGGCGCCCTGCTCGCCGTCGTGTACGTGCAGCCGGTGCTGGCGGCGGGTGCGGCACTCGGCGCGCCGGTGGCCGGCACGACGGAGGAGATCGCCGAGGAGCTGGTGACGCAGATCCGGGAGGCGATGGAGCGGATCAAGGGGATCTACGACATCCGCTGGGAGTTCCACACCTTCCGCGGCGACCCGTACAACGGCCTGGTGAAGGCGGCGGACGACCTCAGGGCCGACGCGGTGGTGGTCGGTGCCTCCGAGCAGGCGGGCCACCGGCTCATCGGATCGGTCGCGGTACGGCTCGTGAAGGCCGGGCGTTGGCCGGTGACGGTGGTTCCCTAGTGACCTGGTTCTGAGGTCGTGGGTCGCCACGTGAGGCGTCTTCTCCGGTGGAGTGCTTCCCCGTCCCGCCCACCGCGGGTGACTGCTCGGGGCGCTGGACCTCGTGGACGCCGGCTGAGTGCGCTCACTCCCCCATCACGAGCCCGTCCTGCGCCGCGCCCCTGCTCAGGACCACGTCCCGGATGCGGTCACGCACGGACCGCACCTCGGCGCCCCTGGCGAGTGCCTGGTTGAGGTTGACGGCCCGTCCGGCGTCCACGTCGAAGAGCTGCGGGACGAACTCGGCGCGGGTCACCTCCCAGCGTCCGCCGGGGCGTTTCGGCGGGGCGAAGGTGAAGCGGCCCAGGGTGGACTGGTTGCCGCGCGGGTCCTGGACGCCGTCGTGGTTGGTCATCTCACCGGCGATCTGGTCTCCCATCCCGTAGATCACCCAGGTGCCGTTGACCTTCTCGTACGCCTGCGGGACATGGGCGTGGGTGCCGAGGATCAGGTCGATGTCGGGGCGGCCGCCGGTGGTCGACGCGGTGAGCGAGCGGGCCAGGTCGATCTGCCGCCGGTCCGGGGCGTCCTGCCATTCGGTGCCCCAGTGCGGGGAGACCACGACGACATCGGCTCCGGCCCTCCGGGCTGCCCGCGCGTCCGCGACGATCCTCGCCTCGTCGACGAGATCGACCGCCCACGGCTGGTCCGGGGGCAGCGGGAGACCGTTGGTGTCGTAGGTGTAGGCGAGATGGGCGACACGTGCCCCGCCCGCGCGCAGCATGGTCGCCGTGCGGGCCTCCCGTTCGCTGCGCGCCGAGCCGGCGTGCCGCACGCCCGCCCGGTCGAGGGCGTCCAGGGTGCGGCGAATGCCGTCCGCGCCGTCGTCGAGCGTGTGGTTGGAGGCAGTGGAGCAGCCGTCGTAGCCGGTGGCGGCGAGGCCGTGGGCCACCTCGGGCGGGGATCTGAAGAGGGGATAGCCGGTGTAGTCGCCGTCGGCGCCGTAGACGGTCTCCATATGGCACAGCGCGATGTCCGCCGGAGCGACGACGGAGCGGATGCCGGAGAGCATTGGCCGGAAGTCGTAGCCGGTGCCGCCGGCGTCGTAGCGGGCGCGTTCGATGATCGAGGTGTGGGGCAGTACGTCGCCGGAGGCGACCAGGGTGAATCCGCGGTGCCCCGTCGCGGACGGGGCCGGACGCCCCGGTTCCGGTAGGCGCTGGTCACGGGCCTGGCAGGCGGCGCCCGCGGCGAGGACGACGGTCAGGAGGAGGGCCACCTGCCGACTGCGTGTGATCATCATTTCACCCCGCCGTAGTCGTATTTATGGATAAACAGGTAAGAAGCCGCATCGTTCCGCCGGTCGCTCCGACACGCTCTTTAGGCCGTCCGGCGTGCGCGAACGGCCACCTCGACCGTTCGTCGAACCGTTCGCCGACGCGATCGACCGTCCGCCGCACGCTCCTGTGCACGCCCTGTCCCCGAAGGACGCCGTGCGCTGGCATACGGCCATGACGGCCGGAATCACACTCACGAACGGGACGACCGCCGAGCACGAGCTCGCCGCACTGCAGCGCGAGCACGGCCGGCCCCTCTTCGCGCTGCTGCTCCGGCTCTGCGACGGGGACCGGCAGCGTGCGGAGGATCTGGTCCAGGAGACGCTGGTACGCGCCTGGCAGCACCCCGAGGCGCTGCGGGCCGAGGACTTCGACTCCGTACGGCCCTGGCTGCTGACCGTGGGGCGACGGCTCGCGATCGACGCCCGACGGGCCCGGCAGGCCCGTCCGGCCGAGGTCGGGGACGCCGTGCTGGAGAACGCACGGGTGATCTCCGACCATGCCGAGCGGGCCGCGGCGACGCTCGATGTCCGCGAGGCTGTGAAGACACTCACTCCGGAGCACCGTGAAGTCCTGGTGCTCGTGTATTTCCAGGGGGCGAGTGTGGCGGAAGCCGCCACGGCCCTCGGGATCCCGCCCGGTACCGTGAAGTCCCGCGCGTACTACGCGCTGCGCGCCCTGCGCCGGGTGCTTCCCGGATACGCCTCCGACATGCGGTGAAACCAACCGTCGGGTCAAACCTCCGTAAAGCGCCTTGCCGACGACCCCGGTTGGGTAATCGGCTGTCCTCATCCGTGTTCCGGACCGAGGACCCGGGTTCGGGCGACGCGCACGCACCGGAGGAAGGCAGGAAGGGATGCTGCACAGAGGTCGAGAGAGCACGGACGGCACGGGTGACGGTGAACTGACCGTCCCCATGGCCTGGTTGTACGCCGAGTACATCGCCGACGAACTGCTGCGCAGCGGTGACCTCATGCCGACGGCGTCCTTCGAGTTCCGGGCCGGCCGGGACGCGCTGGCGCTGACCGTCTTCCTGTCCGACACCGACGGCGAGCTGTCCGGCATCCGGGTGATCACCCAGCTGGAGACCTGGCTGTCGCTGACCGCGCACGACCAGCCGTGGCAGGAGTGGGTGCAGGGCCGCCTGGCCGATCTGGCCGCGGACGCCGCCGCGCCCGCCCGGACCGCCCCCGATCCCGATCTGGAACTGGCGCGGGAGGCCTGGCGCTGGCTGCGGGAGACGGAGCTGCTGGCGCCGGATCTCAACGCGGTGCCGGGCGGCGGCGCGGTGGGCGGCGAGGACGAGGGGCCCAAGGTGTGGACGCCGGCCTGGGAGCTCGGTCTGCCGCTCGGCCACCTCGCCATCCACCTTTTCTAGGTTCCCCGGAAATCCGACCAATCCGCGGGCCGGAGGGCTCCGAATCCTTTGGTTACGATTCGGCACGTGGCTTGAGTGATTCGGCCGACTGGTGCGTACCGGTGGGAGCAAGGAGTAACCCCACCCGCACCCAAAGGCACGAGGATTCGGCATGAGGTCCCTGGAGAGGCATCGCGACGTCGGCGCCTACGCGCTCGGCGTGCTGGACGAGGCGGAGGCGTTCCGCTTCGAGGACCACCTCATGGAGTGCCCGAGCTGTGCCGTCCAGGTGACCGAATTCGGCCCTGCGGCACGCCAGTTGATGCTGTACCGGAGCGCCACCCCGCGACCGGTGCACCCACTGGCCAAGCCCGGTCCGAGGATGCTGGACCGGCTGCTGTCGCAGGTCGCGGCCCGCGACCGCGCGGGGCGTCGCCGGCTGCTGCTGGCGCTGGCCGCCTCGGTGGTGATCGCGGTGTCCGCGCCGGCCGTCGCGGTGATGGCGCGGGACGGCGGCGAAAGCACCGTGAGCATCGCGGCGACCGACGAGCGGTCCGGGGTGTGGGCTGAGGTGACGACGCAGGACGAGGCCTGGGGCAGCCACGTGGAACTGAAGGTCAAGGACGGCGCGGGGCCTCGCCGCTGCCGGCTGGTGGTCATCGGCCGGGACGGCTCCGAGGAGACGGTGACCAACTGGAGCGTGCCCCGGCACGACGCCCGCCCCAACACGATGCTGAGCGGCTCCGCCATGCACCCCGAGGAGATCGCCCGGTACGAGGTACGTACCGCGGACGGCGAGCACCTGGTGACGCTGCACGCCGGTTGACGCCCGAGCCCGGCCGAGGCTCATTTCAGCAGGCGGGAGAGCCTGCGGTCGGCCAGCGGCCTGCCGCCGGTCTGGCAGGTCGGGCAGTACTGCAGCGAGGAGTCGCTGAAGGAGACCTCACGGATGGTGTCCCCGCACACCGGGCAGGTCTCGCCGGTGCGGCCGTGGACCCTGAGGCCGCTCTTCTTCTCGGCCTTCAGCCGCCCGGCCGCGACCCCCCGGGAGCGTTCCACCGCCTCAGTGAGGGTGGCGCGCAGGGCCCCGTACAGGCGGGTGGTCTCCTCCGCGGTGAGGGAACCGGCCGGCTTGTAGGGAGACATGCCCGCCGCGTGCAGGATCTCGTCGCTGTAGGCGTTCCCCACCCCCGCGATGAGGCTCTGGTCCCGCAGGGCGCCCTTGATGCGGCGGCGCTCCCCGGCCAGCAGGTCCGCCAGACGCCGCTCGTCGAAGTCGTCGGCCAGCGGGTCAGGGCCCAGCCGGGCGATGCCCGGCACCTCTTCCGGGTCCGCCACGAGGTACACCGCGAGCCGCTTCTGGGTTCCCGCCTCCGTGAGGTCGAAGCCCGCGCCGGTCTCCAGGGCGACCCGCAGGGCCAGCGGTCCCTTGCCGGGGCGGGGCCGACCGCTGGGGAGGCGGTCCTTCCACTGCAGCCAGCCCGCGCGGGCCAGATGGGTGACGAAGTACGGTCCGCCGTCCGTGCGAAGAGCGAGGAACTTGCCGTGCCGGCGCACGGCGGTGACCTCGCGGCCCTCGACGGCCGTGAGCGGCGGGTCGTACGTCTTCAGGACGCTGATCGCCACGGGCAGCACCCGGACGATCTCATGGCCGGTCAGGTGCTCGGACAGGAAGTCCTTGAGCGCCTCGACCTCGGGGAGTTCCGGCATACGTCCAGAGTGCCACCGGCGAGCGGGCGGATCAGACCGGTTCGGCCCCCTTGTCCACCACGAACTCGCTCCACACGCACTTGCCGCCGCCCCGCGCCTCCACGCCCCAGACGTCCGTGAGCATCTCGACCAGGAGCAGCCCCCTGCCGGAGACACCCGACTCGCCGGCCTCGCGGCGGCGCGGCAGGGCGCTGGAGGAGTCCTCGACCTCCACGCGCAGTCGCCGGTCCTTGCCGGTGAGGACCCTGAGGGTGACGACCGCGGTCCCCTCGGTGTGCATCAGCACGTTGGTGATCATCTCGTCGGCGACCAGTTCGATCTCGTCGGCCCTCTCCCGCGCCCCCCACGCGCTGACCGCCGTGCGGATCATGCGGCGGGTCTCGGAGAGCGCTCCGGGATCGCCGGGCGGCACGTACTGCTTGAGCCGGCCGCCGGAGCGCGGGCCGTCCAGCGCGCGCCGGCGCAGAAGGAGCAGCGCCACGTCGTCGTCACCGCCGCGTTCTTCGGCGACGTCGATGAGCCGGTCGGCGAGGTCACGTACGTCGTCGGGGCCGACGGTGATCAGCGCGCACAGCATTTCCATGCCGTCGTCGAGGTCGGCACCGGGCTGTTCGACCAGACCGTCGGTGCACAGCAGCAGGGTGTCGCCGGGGTCGAGCTCTATCGTGCCGACCGGGTAGTCGAGCCCTCCGAACTCCGCGGACAGGCCGAGCGGCAGCCCGCCGGGGACGGGGACGCGGTGGCAGGAACCGTCGGTGCGGCGGACCAGCGGGTCGATGTGGCCGGCCCGCACCACCTGGAGCACGCCGGTGGAGAGGTCGGCCTCGGCGTAGAGGCAGGTCGCGGAGCGGTCGGTGTCCAGCTCGTTCAGGAACACGGAGGCGCGGGCCATGACGGTGGCCGGCGGATGCCCCTCGGCGGCGTAGGCCCGCAGCACGATGCGCAACTGGCCCATGACGGCGGCGGCGTGCGTGTCGTGGCCCTGGACGTCGCCGATGACTGCGCCGACCCGGCCTCCCCCGGAGGTGGTACTCCCGGGCAGCGGGATCAGGTCGTACCAGTCGCCGCCGATGTCCCGGCCGAAGGTGCCGCCGATGGTGGCGGCGCGGTAGCGCACGGCGAGGTCGGCGCCCGGCACGCTGGGGATGGTACGCGGCAGCATGGCCTGCTGAAGCCCTTGCGCGAGGTCCATCTCCTGCTCGTAGAACCTGGCGCGCTGCAGGCTCTGCGCGATGCTGCTGCCCAGGGCGACCAATATGTTGCGCTCCTCGGCGGAGAAGCCGCGCCGGTCGCTGTAGAGCAGGCCCATGGCGCCGATCGGACGGGCCTGGACGATGAGCGGCAGATAGGCGGCCGAGGTGATGTTCAGGCCGGAGATGTTCTGCCAGAGCCCCGGATAGCGTTCGGCGAACTCCTCGGGTGACTCGATGAAGCGCGGGCCGAGCGTCCGCACCACCTCGCTCATCGGATAGGGATCGTCTATCCGGGTGACGCGGGTGCCCTCGACGAAGCTGCCGTCGGGCCCCTCGGCGATGAGCCGGATCCGGCCCGCCTCGACCAGTCCCATGACGAGACTGGTCGCGCCCAGATGGGTGAGTCCGTGGGTGTCCTTGAGGGCGTCGATGACCTCCCGCACGGTGCGGGCGTGGGCGAGGGCGGCGGTGGTGAGCTGGACGATGTTGGTCTGCCGACGGCGGGCGTCCTTCTGCTCGGCCTGCGCACGCCGGGCCTCGGTGTCGCTCAGTTCCTGGGTGGCGTCCCGGATGATTCCGATGATGCGGCGGGGCCGGCCGGTCTCGTCCCGGCGGATGCAGCCCTGGGTGTGGGTCCAGCGCAGTGCGCCGTCGCGCAGGCGGACGCGGAAGTAGGCGCCGTAGTTCTCGCTGCCGTTCTTCAGCGCCAGAGAGACGGCGGCGTCCAGCCGCAGGGCCTCCGCCGACGGTACCCGCATCGCCAGGGTCTCGGGCCGGTTGTCGTACTCGTCGGGGCGCACGTCGAAGATCTCGTGCGCCTGGGCATCCATCTGCAGCACCCCGGCGTCCAGGTCCCAGTCGAAGCTGCCCATGCGGTTGAGCACCAGGATCGGATCCGGGTGGTCCGGCCAGTCGTCCGGGAGTGACAGGGGGCTCGCTCCCCGATCAGACATGGGGCCACCTTGCCAGGATTCACGCGATTCTTCGACCGCAGCGCCCGGTTCTGCCCGGTTCTCTCACACGGGTTTCCCACGCGACCGGGTGGTATACGGAGAGTCACAGAGGTCCGGGCGGGACGACGCGGAGGGAGCGCGGGGCCATGGAGTGGTTCACCGCATCCGACTACTGGCTGAGCCGGATGGTCTTCCAGCGGGCGCTGGCCGGGCTGTACCTGATCGCCTTCCTGACGGCGGCCCTGCAGTTCCGCGCCCTGATCGGGGAGCGCGGCATGCTGCCGGTGCCCCGGTTCGTGGAGCGGGTGCCGCTGCGCCGCTCGCCGAGCCTGTTCCACTGGCACTACTCGGACCGGTTCTTCGCGATGTGCGCGTGGGCGGGCTGCGCGGTGTCGGCGGCTCTGCTCGCGGGGCTGGACTCCCTGCTTCCGCTGTGGGGCGGGATGCTGCTGTGGCTGGTGCCGTGGGCGCTGTACCTGTCGGTCGTCAATGTGGGGCAGACCTGGTACTCGTTCGGCTGGGAGTCGCTGCTGCTGGAGGTCGGTTTCCTCGCCGTGTTCCTCGGCAACGACGAGGTGGCGCCGCCGGTCGTGGTGCTGTTCCTGCTGCGGTGGATCCTCTTCCGGGTGGAGTTCGGCGCGGGGCTGATCAAGATGCGCGGCGACGCGTGCTGGCGGAAGCTGACCTGCCTGGACCACCATCACGAGACCCAGCCGATGCCCGGGCCGCTGAGCTGGTTCTTCCATCATCTGCCGAAGCCGCTGCACCGCATCGAGGCGGCGGCGAACCATGTCACCCAGTTGGTCGTGCCGTTCCTGCTGTTCGCCCCGCAGCCGGTCGCCACGGCCGCCGCCGCGCTGATGATCGTCACCCAGCTGTGGCTGGTGCTGTCCGGCAACTTCGCGTGGCTGAACTGGATCACCATCGTGCTCGCCCTGCCGGTGATCGCCTTCCCGGCCGATCCGCCCCCGGTGTCCGGAACGCCGCTGTGGTTTGTGGTGGTCGTGCTGGCGGTGTCCGCGCTGCTGCTCGGCCTCTCCTGGCAGCCGGCCCGCAACATGCTCTCCCGCCGCCAGGTGATGAACCGCTCCTTCGACCCGCTGCACCTGGTCAACACCTACGGGGCGTTCGGCAGCGTCAGCAGGATCCGTTACGAGGTGGTCGTGGAGGGCACGGCGGACGAGGTGCCCCGGGAGGACGGCGACTGGCGGGAGTACGAGTTCAAGGGCAAGCCGGGTGATCCGCGGCGCTGGCCGCGGCAGTTCGCGCCGTACCATCTGCGGCTCGACTGGCTGATGTGGTTCGCCGCGCTGTCGCCCGCGTACGCCGGCCCGTGGTTCGGGGCGCTGGTGGAGCGTCTGCTGGAGAACGACCGGGACACACTGAGGCTGCTGCGCCGCTCCCCGTTCCCCGCGGACGCGCCGCCCCGGCACGTCCGCGCCCGCCTCTTCCGCTACCGGTACACGACCTGGCGGGAGTTGCGGGAGACGGGCGCGTGCTGGGAGCGGACCTACGTACGGGAGTTCCTGCCGCCGACGCGGCTGGCGGGGTCGGCCCGGAGACCGTAGACGCGGGTGGGGGCGGCCTCGAAGAACTCGTGGCGTCCGGTGGAGTCGAGGCGGTGGGGGTCGGTGCCCGCCCGGCGGCGAGGACGTCGCCGTACACCGCCGCCACGGTGCGCACCGGCCAGTCCGAACCGAGGATCGGACGGTCTGATCCTCGCCCACGCCCTGGCCCTTCCACCGTGGAGCTCAGCGGCCACCGGCAACGAGACCGACGGCCGCGGTCCTCAAGGGCCTGTCCCCACAGACCTTCCGGGCCCGGGTCCGGCACGGCCGCCAGGAGGAAGGCGCCGTCGGCCGCGCCCGGCGCGGGCATGCCGCGATCTGCCCCGCCCCGGCCGCCCGCGACCCGGAGGCGGCGCGGGCGGCCGGGGCGCAGGTGGGCGCGTGGAGGAGTGGCTGCGCACCCGGCTCGGGGCCGACCGCGTCAGTCCCTCCTCAGCCGCAGGGTCACCAGCTCGAAGGGTCGCAGGCGCACGGTGATCCGGTCGCCGTCGGCAGCGGGCGCCTCCGTGTCCGCGAGCGGGCGTTCCAGCAGGTCGGTCACCTCGACGCGGGTGGCGGCGAAACCGGTGGTGAGCGTGGCACGGACGCGGGCACCGTGTGCCTCGTGGAAACGGACCACGACATCGCCGCTGCCGTCGTCGGCCAGTTTGACCGCTGTGACCACGACCGCGTCCCGGTCGACGGTGATCAGCGGGGCGACCTCACCGGCCCCGGTGAGCCGCCGCTCGGGCAGATTGACCCGCCAGCCCTCGCGCACGGCGTCGCCGATCGAGGCGCCCGGCACCAGTGCGTGGCGGAAGCGGTGCACCCCCTGGTCCGTCTCCGGGTCGGGGAAGCGCGGGGCGCGCAGCAGGGAGACCCGGACCGTCGTGGTCGTACCGCGGTCGCCGTCGCCGCGGACCGTGCGGGTCACATCGTGGCCGTACGTCGAGTCGTTGACGACCGCGACGCCCCATCCCGGCTCCTGGAGGTGGACGAAGCGGTGGTTGCAGGCCTCGAACCTGGCTACCTCCCATGAGGTGTTGGTGTGGGTGGGCCGGAAGACGTGCCCGAACTGTGTTTCGGACGCGTACCGTTCGGTGTGCAGGTCGAGCGGGAAGGCGAGCTTGAGGAACTTCTCCGTCTCGTGCCAGTCGACCTCGGTGTCCACCACCAGCCGCCGCTCCCCCGGCGGCAGTGACAGCATCTGGGTGACCCGGGAGTCCCCGAAGGAGCGGACGATCCGTACCGAGGCGCCGTCCTCACCGGCCGTCACCTCGTCCGTGCCGGTCAGATCGGTGACCGTGTTGCGGTAGAACGCGTCGACGTCCCACGCGTCCCACATGTTGGGCAGGTCCGGGTGGAGCTGGAGCAGGTTACCGGCCCGCCCCGGGGCGATGGTTTCGCGATCGGCCCCGATGTCGTGGGCGGAGACCACCAGGCCGCGGTCGTCGACCTCGACCCGGAGCAGGCCGTTGTCGAGGATGTGCCCGCCACCGGGGCGCGTTTCGAGGGTCGTACGGCCCTCGAAGGAGGCGGGACGCGCCCCGCCCGCCGGGACGCCCGAGCGGGAGTGCGGGGCCGCGTTGAAGACCAGCGGCACCGTTCCCTCGCCGGCCAGGGCGCGCTGGGCCGCGTCGATGATGTCGTTCAGTTCCCCGGCGATCCGGGCGTAGGTGGCGCGGGCCTCGCGGTGCACCCAGGCGATGGAGGAGCCGGGCAGGATGTCGTGGAACTGGTGCAGCAGCACCGTCTTCCAGATCCGTTCCAACTCCTCGTACGGGTAGGCGGATCCGGTCCGTACGGAGGCGGTCGCCGCCCACAGTTCGGCCTCGCGCAGCAGGTGTTCGCTGCGGCGGTTGCCCTGTTTGGTGCCGGCCTGGCTGGTGAGGGTGGCGCGGTGCAGTTCCAGGTAGAGCTCGCCGACCCAGACGGGTGGTTCGGGGTACTCCGCCTCGGCCTTGGCGAAGAACGCGGACGGTGGCTCCCAGGTCACCGTCGCCGAACCCTCCAGGTCCCGCATCCGGGCCGCCTTGGCGACCATCTCGCGGGTGGTGCCGCCACCCCCGTCACCCCATCCGGTGGGTGCGAGGGAGTGGCGTGCCGCGCCTTTGTCCTTGAAGTTGCGGACGGCGTGGGCGATCTCGCCGCCCTTCATGGAGCAGTTGTAGGTGTCGACGGGCGGGAAGTGGGTGAAGACGCGGCTACCGTCGATGCCCTCCCAGCGGAAGGTGTGGTGCGGGAAGCTGTTCGTCCTGGACCAGGAGATCTTCTGGGTCAGCAGGTACTTGGCGCCCGCGGCCCTGATGATCTGGGGCAGTCCGGCGGCGAAGCCGAAGGTGTCCGGCAGCCAGGCCTCGTCGTTCTCGACGCCGAACTCGTCGAGGAAGAACCGCTTGCCGTGCACGAACTGCCGGGCCATCGCCTCGGAGCCGGGCATGTTGGTGTCCGACTCCACCCACATGCCGCCGGCCGGCACGAACCGTCCGCCGGCGGCCGCCTTCTTCACCCGCGCCCACACCTCGGGCCGGTGTTCCTTCACCCATGCCCACTGCTGGGCCTGCGACATGGCGAAGACGAACTCGGGCTCGTCGTCGAGCAGGGCGGTCATGTTGGCGGTCGTCCGGGCGACCTTGCGCACGGTCTCGCGCAGCGGCCACAGCCATGCCGAGTCGATGTGCGCGTGGCCGACCGCGCTGACGCGGTGCGCCGAGGCGACCGCGGGCGCGGACAGCACGTCGGTGAGGCACGAACGGGCATGCTCCGCCGTGCCGTTCACATCCTGAAGGTCCACGGCGTCCAGGGCCCGGTCCACCGCGCGCAGGACCTCCCAGCGGCGGGGCGCGTCGGCCGGCAGTTCGGCCATCAGCTCGCCGAGCACCTCGAGGTCGATCACCAGCTGCCAGACCGTCTCGTCGAACACGGCGAGATCCATGCGGGCGAGCCGGTACTGGGGTTCGCCGCCCGCGGTGTCCTTGTCGCCCAGCCGGGTCGGCAGGAAGGGGTGGTAGTCCAGGATGACGGGGTTGGAGGCGGCCTCGATGTGCAGACGCACCTCCTCCCCGCCCCGGGCGGGCGCGGCGATCCGCACCCACTGGTTGCGCGGGTTCAGGCCCTTCACGGGGGTGCCGTCGGGCCGGTAGACCAGACCCTCGCACTGGAAGCCGGGCATGTTCTCGTCGAAACCGAGGTCGAGGACCGCCTCCACCGTCTTCCCGGCCCAGGCCTCGGGGACGGTCCCGGTGACCCGGAACCAGCTGGTGCCCCAGGGAGCGCCCCACCGGGTGCCCACCTCGACGGGCCGGGGTTCGGCGGCCAGGCCCTCGGCGACGGGGACGGGCTCTCCCGGGGCGTGCCACACCGCGACCTCGAGCGGTACGGACCCGGGATACACGGCGGGGCGGATGCGCTCGTCGAGGACGCGCTTGAGGCGGGCCTCGACCAGGCTGCGGTCGTCATGCATGCGGGGCGCTCCGGGGTTGAGGTCGGGTGGTCACCAGGGGTACCACTCCCCCGGCGCCCGCCCGTTCGAACCAGGGTGCCGTTCAGCGCGCGGTGTCGTGACCGTGCGGGGTTCCGCCGTGACCGTCCGGGGTGCCGGCTCGTGTCCGTGCCCGGTTCTCGATGCGGCGCTTGGCGTCGTCCCAGTCGATCGGCAGCCGGTCGACGGGTACCTCCCAGAAGGTGAACGTCGAGTCGCGCATCGTCTCGCGCACACCGGTCATGACGCTCTTGTGCGGTTCGGTCCGCGCGTAGGCGTAGAGGGCCTCCCGGCTCTCCCACGCGGACAGCGTGTAGAAGACCTTGCCGAAGGGCCTGGCCTCGAGGGAGGCGCCCAGTGCTCCGGGCGCCTTGCGGACCTGGCCCCAGGCGGAGAGCGACTTCAGGAAGAAGCGGGGGACGTCCTTCAGTGACCGCACCTCGAAGCGGGAGGCCATGACGTAGGCGTCGGTGTCGGGGCGCGCCGGGTTGGGCGTGACCCAGGGAAGAGTAGGCACGACAGTCTCGCCTCCACAGTTGGTGAGTGACACTATCCAGATTAGACAGTGATACTACCCAATTGCCAGGGGAAAGCGGGGAAAGCACATGCGAATCTCGGAACTCAGCCGTCGCAGCGGGGTGCCCAACGCGACGATCAAGTACTACCTGCGCGAGGGTCTGCTGCCGCCCGGCCGGGCCACCGCGGCAACCCAGGCCGAGTACGACGAGACCCATCTGCGCAGGCTGCGGCTGATCCGCGCGCTCATCGGCGTGCGCGGACTGTCCGTGGCGGCGGCCAAGCAGATCCTGGACGCGATGACCGAGCACCGGAGCGACCCGCACGAGGTGCTCGGCATCGCGTTCGGCATCCGGCCGCCCTCCGCGGGCGTGCCGGACACGGCCGAGGCAGAGGCGAACCCCGAGGCCACCGCCCTGGTCGACGCGATGGGCTGGTCGGTCTCCGAGTCCAACCCGGCCCGCCGGATCATCGATCGGACGCTGAGGACCCTGCGCTCGCTGGACGTCGCGTACGACTGGCAGGCGCTGCTCCCCTACGCCGAACTCGCGGAACGGACGGCCCGGCACGACCTGGACCGGATCGGGGCGATCACGGACCCGCTGGAGAAGGCCGAGCAGGCGGTACTGCTGACCTTCCTGCTGGAACCGGCGCTGATGGCCCTGCGGCGGCTCGCCCAGGAGAACGAGTCGACGGCACGCCACCACGAGGGCGGGCCCTGCTAGGAATCCCGTTCGGATCTTGCCGTGACCGGCCGCGAGCGCCTAGGGTCGGCCGGGTGACTGCCGGGTCGGCCGTAGGCCATACACGTAAGGTGCTCCCGGCCTCGGTGTGAGACCGGTGCGGGGCCTGTCCCCGCCCGCACGAGGCCGTGGTCCGCCCCCTTCTCCGCGTTCCCCTTCCCGCCGCGCCCCCCTGCGCGGAAACCATGGAAAGCAGAACTGGAGACGCGTCCAGCCATGCCCGAAGCACAGCACATCGAACTGAACCACACCGCCGTCTACGCCCGTGACCGCCGGACCTCCGCCGAGTTCCTCGCCGGCGTCCTGGGACTGGAGGTCGGCGCCCCGTTCGGCCCGTTCCTCCCGGTCGACCTGGGCAACGGCGTGACCCTCGACTACTACGAGAAGAGGGACGAACCGGTCCAGCCCCAGCACTACGCGTTCCTCGTACCGGAGGAGCGGTTCGACGCCATGATCGCGCGACTGGAGGCGGCCGGCGTCACCTACTTCGCGGACCCCGACCACACGGAGCCCGGCAGGGTCAACGGCCTCTTCGGCGGACGCGGCGCCTACTTCGACGACCCGGACGGCCACAACATGGAGATCATGACCCGTCCGTACATCCGCCCCTGACGTCCGCCGTCACGGTCACAGCGCCTTGCCCATGACGTACAGCAGGTTCCACCGGCGGCGACGATGCGGTGCCAGAACGGCCAGACGCGCGGCCAGTCACCGGGGGACGCTTCCCTGATCGGCACGGGCGCGAGTCCGGCACGCCCGCGGTTCGGCCGAGCGTGTGACCCGCGTCAGTCGACGCTGGGCAGGATGTGCGGCTCGGCGAGGTCGTCCTCGTAGCCGGCGAGGCGGATGGGGGCCGAACGGGCCCACACGTCGAGACTGCCGAGCTCTCCGGGCCTGCGCCCGGGACGTTCCGGGCGTTCCGGGCGTTCCTTGGGGCGCTCTTCGCTTTTCGTCTGCTCCGGTGTCACCGCGCACTCCTTATGTGTCGGTCACCCTAGGGACGTTCCGCGTCGGCCCTGTGCCTGGCGCCTGACGTCCGCTCGGGTCTGAGTCGAAAGCCGTTCGGACGCGGTGGCGCCGGTAACTCGGGAAGAGCAGGCCGTTGTGAACCGGCTGGTCCCAGACGGACCGTGGGTGCGGGTAGGACCCTTGCTGCTGTCCGTCCGCATCAGAGTAACCAAATGAGCAGCCCCCCGCTCGATAGGGCTGGAAAGTACCGGGTAACAATCACGCGACGGTGCCTGCGCAATCATCCCCAATATGATGCTATTTCAACATGAATGCGGCTTCCTTGTTCACTCATTCGGACTACATGGGTGTCGACGTTTTCGACAAGGTCGCGTGGTCATGAGGCAGTTCAGGTCCCATTGGCCGGCCCGCAAGCCCGCCATGCTCCGCTGCCCGCACGGCAACGGCCGTCTCCCGGGCGGACCGGCGCAGGGACCCGGGCGGACCGGCGCAGGGAACTGCGCGCCGTCGAGGAGCTGATGGATCTGCTCCGGGCATGCAGGGACACGCCTCCTGCCGGTCCCGCTGGGGGGACGACCGGTACGGCCGCGGCGGCACCCCGCTCGCACGCACGAGCACGCCCTGCGGACCACGGCGCTGCTGCGCCGGGCCGGCCCGTGGACAAGGAGCCACAGGTGTCCGGTCCGGTCCGGCCTGCCGGCCGGCTGCTGAGGCCCGGTCAACCGGCGGCCGGAACCGGCCGCACGGCGGACGCGATACGGGAGCCGCCCGGCGAGCGCGTCGCGGCTCTGGTCCGCCGGCACCCCCGGCACGACCTGCCCGCCGGGTACGACCTCCTCGCCCCGCGCACGACGGACGCGGAGGCCCCGCACCGCCTGCTTCGACACCGGTGTCCTTGAGGACCGGCGCACCGTGCTGGATCTGCCGGGGCACGCAACTCCCGGCTGGGCACGGTCGACTGACCGCCCCGGGCCGCCGTCCTCACCAGCGGCCGGGCGCGTAGTCCTTCAGGAAGACGCCGTACAGGTCCTCGCCCGCCTCGCCGCGCACGATCGGGTCGTAGACACGGGCCGCGCCGTCGACCAGGTCGAGCGGGGCGTGGAAGCCGGCGTCGGCGAGCCGAAGCTTGTCGAAGTGCGGACGCTCGTCGGTGATCCAGCCGGTGTCGACGGAGGTCATCAGGATGCGGTCGGTGTCGAACATCTCCTGCGCGCTGGTCTGCGTCACCATGTTCATGGCCGCCTTGGCCGCGTTGGTGTTGGGGTGCCCCGCGCCCTTGTAGCCGCGGTCGAACACGCCCTCCATCGCGGAGACGTTGACGACGTAGGCGCGTCCTGTGGACGCACGGCGCGCGGCCTCGGCCATGGCCGGACGCAACGCGCTGATCAGAATGAACGGCGCCGTGTAGTTGCACAGCTGGGTCTCCAGCAGCTCCACCGGGGAGATCTGCTCGATGGTCTGGACCCAGGTGTTGGAGTCGACGACGTCGGGGACCAGGCCGCCCGCGTCGATGGCGGTGCCGTCACGGTGCCGGAGCACGCTGGCGTTGCCCGCGACCAGGGCGAGATCGGCCACCTTCTGCGCGTCGAGTCCGCTGACCCCGACGGGCAGCGCGGTCAGTCCGTCCACCGCGCCGGAGTTGAAGGCGCCGATGACGTGGTGGGCGGGCAGCTCACCGGCCGGCAGCGGGGCGCTCTCGCCCTCGACGAGCGCGGCGTACGCGGACGGCAGGCGGCGGACGGTCTGGGTGGCGTTGTTGATCAGGATGTCGAGCGGGCCCTGCTCCGCGACCCGGTCGGCCAGCGCGACGGCCTGGGCCGGGTCGCGCAGGTCGATGCCGACGACCTCCAGGCGGTGCATCCAGTCACCGGAGTCGTCCATCGCCTTGAAGCGGCGGATGGCGTCCTTGGGGAAACGCGTGGTGACCGTGGTGTGGGCGCCGTCACGCAGCAGCCGCAGCGCGATGTACATGCCGATCTTGGCGCGCCCGCCGGTGAGCAGCGCGCGCTTGCCGGTGAGGTCGGCGCGGGCGTCGCGCCGCGCGCGGTTCTCGGCGGCGCACTTCTGGCAGAGCTGGTGGTAGAAGTAGTCGACCTCGACGTAGCGGGTCTTGCAGGTGTAGCAGGAACGGGGGCGCTGGAGTATGCCCGCGATCCGGCCAGGCTCCACGCGGGAGGAGGGCAGGATGCCCTCGGTCTCGTCGTCGATGCGCTCGGCGGAGCCGGTGGCGGTGGCCTCGGTGACGGACTTGTCGTGAGCGGTCTTGGCGGCCCGGCGCTCCTGGCGGCGGCGCTGTTTGACCGTGCGGTAGATGTGCGAGGTGGCCCGGCGGACCAGGATCGCGTCCGGGTGGTCGACGTCGAGTGTGTCGAGTTCCTCGAGCACGCCGAGGCAGACGGCCAGCCGCTCCGGGTCGATGCCGGGCCCGTGCACCACCGCGTCCGTGGCCCCGGGGCCGTCCTGTGTCACCGTCATCGCCGCTGCCGTTCCCGCTCTGCTGTCGCGGCGCTCCGTTCGCATCCGCTGTCGAACGGCGGATTTTACTTCAGCGCCGGGCCGCAGCACCAAACCGCGTCCCTCACTGGTCGCAGAGGGCGGTCAGTGTCGTCACCTCCTCGGTCAGAGCGTGGGCCAGGCGGTCGAGGTCCGGGACGGCCGCACCGTCGGCGACCAGGCCGTAGTGGACGCGCCCCCGGTACGTGGAGACCGCGACCGCGAGGGAGTGGCCGGGGGCCAGCGGCGCGAGCGGGAACACGGCGCCGAGGGGGTCGCCGCCGAGCTTCAGTCCGAAGCCCGGCAGCGGCACGCTGGTGACCAGGACGTCGAACCAGAGCCGGGCCGCCTGGCCGAGCAGCGGTCCGCCGAGCCGGTGACCCAGCGGCGGCACGTGGTCGGCGAGCAGAGCGACGGCCCCCGCGCCCCGGTGCGGACCGGCGTCCTTGTTGCGGTCCATGGCGGTACGGACCTGCGTGAGCCGGGCGAGCGGGTCCCGCTCCTCGACGGGGAGCCGTATCAAGTACCCGGAGAGCCGGTTGCCCTGAGGGTGAGCGGTGCGCGGCCGGCGCCGAGAGACGGGGATGAGGGCGCGCGGGGCGACGCCCTCGCTGCCGTCGCCTCGCTCGTCGAGCCAGCGGCGCAGCGCGCCGGCGACAACCGCGATCGTGACGTCGTTGACGGTGCCGCCGGCGCCCTTGCGGATGCGGTGCACCTCGTCGAGGTCGACGGCCACGCCGGCGGTGCGGCGGGTGCCGCTGGGCGCGCAGGTCAGTGCGGGCGAGGAGCGCATGTCGAGGGTGGAGCGGGCGACGGCGGCGCCGATGTCCAGGGCCCGGCCCGCGTCGGACAGGGCATCCCGGACCAGGCCGGGCACCTCGCGCACGTCCGGGAGCAGGCCACGCGGGGGCGGGGCGGGTCGCGGCCGGGGCGTGGGCAGGTCCATCGGGTCCATCAGCGCGGCGGCGAGGGTGAGGGCGCGCAGCCCGTCGGCGAGGGCGTGGTGGAACTTGAACAGGACGGCGAAGGAGACACCGTCCTCCCCCGGCAGTACATGGGCCTCCCAGGGGGGCCGGGCGCGTTCCAGCGGGCGGCCCATGAGCCGTCCGGCCGCGGAGTGGAAGTCGGCGGCCGGCGGGTGCAGCCGGACGTGGTCGAGGGGGTCGAAGCCGGGGTCGGGCTCCCGGGTGGCGCCGCCGAAGGCGAGCGACCGGCGCACTGTGGAGGCGAGTGGCTGCCGGAGCGCGGCGGTGAGGGGTTGGCCGGAGTCCGGCCAGGCGCGGCGCAGCGCCGACAGAGACTGCCGCAGGCCGAGCGGCTGCCACGTGTCCCGGATGCGCATGCGCAGTCCGGGCACAGCGGCTGCCCGGGAGGCCAGCAGGTCCGCAGCGTGGGCCGCGGCGGACGGCGAGCCGGCGGAGAAGACACCGAGCGCCGCGAGGTGCATCGGGTGACCGGCGGACTCGATGTTCCAGAACGCCAGGTCGAGAGGGGCCAGCGGGTCTGCGGTCATGGGCGGGGCCTCGCATCGATGACGGGAACGGATCAACAGTCAATCGCTCCCGGCCGATTACGGTCAAGTACGATCTGGCTACACATAGTTAACAGCATGTGACGGCGACATTCCTTCCACCGGCACGGCGGAAGGGGCGGGGCCATGGGGCGGACGCGGGGCCCGGCGGCGTATGCACCGCTCATGGGCGACAGACGCCACCCGGACGGGTGCGGCCCGTCGGAGTAGAGGTTCCTCGCGCGAACGCCCGGCAGAGCGGTCAGCCGGCCCTCGGCATCGGTGCCCTGGGCGTTGCACCGTGGTTCCCCGGCACGCCGGCGCGCGCAACCCCGTCGAGCTCGGAGAGGTGGTCGCCGGTGACAGGCCGACGCGGGCCGGCGTCGACAGGACCGCACCAGCGCCTACGGCACCCGCTGCCCCTTGCCGAGCGCGATCACGCCGCCCTTGGACACCGTGTAGAGCTCCGCGTCGCGCCCCGGGTTGACGCCGATGGTCGCGCCCGGCGGCACCTCGACGTTCTTGTCGAGCACCGCCCCGCGCACCACCGCACCCCGCCCCACATGCACGTTGTCATGCAGCACCGACCCCTGCACCACGGCCCCCGGATCGACCACCACGCCCGGCGACAGCACGGAGCGCGTGACCTGCCCCCGGATCAGACAGCCGGCGCTGATGATCGACTCGCTCGCCATGCCGCCCGCGTTGAAACGGGCAGGAGAGAGCTGGCCTGAGTGGGTGTACACGGGCCACTGGCGGTTGTAGAGGTTGAAGGCGGGACGCTCGGCGATCAGGTCCATGTGCGCCTCGTAGTACGCGTCCAGCGTGCCGACGTCCCGCCAGTAGCCCTGGTCGCGGCTGGTCTCGCCGGGCACGTGGTTGGAGCTGAAGTCGTACAGGTGCGCCTCGCCCCGCTCGGTGAGCTGCGGCAGGATCGACCCTCCCATGTCGTGCACCGAGTTCTCGTCCTCGGCATCCCGGTGGAGGGCCTCGATCAGCGCCTTGGTGGTGAAGAGGTAGTTGCCCATGGAGGCGAACACGCATTCGGGGTCGTCGGCGAGTCCGGGCGGATCGGCCGGTTTCTCGAGGAAACCCTCCACGCTCATTCCGTCCGGACCCGGGGTGATCACGCCGAAGGCGGAGGACTCCGAGCGGGGCACCCGTATCCCGGCCACCGTGACCCCGGCGCCGCTCTCGATGTGCTGGGCGAGCATCTGGCGCGGGTCCATGCGGTACACGTGGTCGGCGCCGAACACGGCCACGTACTCGGGCTGTTCGTCGTAGACCAGGTTCAGCGACTGCAGGATGGCGTCGGCGCTGCCCAGGTACCAGCGCGGGCCGAGGCGCTGCTGCGCGGGGACGGGGGTGACGTAGTTGCCCAGCAGGCTGGACATCCGCCAGGTGGTGGTCACGTGCCGGTCCAGCGAGTGCGACTTGTACTGCGTGAGCACGCAGACGCGCAGGATGTCGCCGTTGACCAGGTTCGACAGGACGAAGTCGACCAGGCGGTAGGTGCCGCCGAAGGTGACCGCCGGTTTGGCGCGGTCCGCCGTGAGGGGCATCAGGCGCTTGCCCTCGCCGCCCGCCAGCACGATTCCCAGGACCGAAGGACCACCACGACGCATGGCCGCTCCCCTCACGCCGAATTTTCCCAAGACTGCCCCCAACACGCGGGACTAAGCCTGTTTGAGGATCTCCTCGTAGAGTCCGGCCGTGCGCCGGGCCACCGCGTCCCAGCCGAACTCCGTGACCGCGCGCTCCCGGCCCGCCTCGCCCATCCGCCGTGCCGTGGCCGGATCGCCGAGGACGGAGTCGAGCGCCCGCGCGAGGCCCGCCTCGAGGTCGTCGTCCGCGTCCACGAGTACCCCGGTGGAACCGTCCGCCACGACTTCCGGGATACCACCGACCCGGGAGGCGACCACCGCGGTGCCGCACGCCATGGCCTCCAGATTGACGATGCCGAGCGGCTCGTACACCGAGGGGCACACGAACACGGCGGCATGGGTCAGCAACTGGATCACCTCCGGACGCGGCAGCATCTGCGGAATCCAGTGCACCCCTTCACGGACCCGGCTCAGCTCCTCGTACAGCTCGCGGAACTCCCGGTCGATCTCGGGCGTGTCCGGGGCCCCGGCGCACAGCACGACCTGCGCGGCCGGGTCGATGCCGCGTACCGCCCGCAGCAGATGGGGCACGCCCTTCTGCCGGGTGATGCGGCCGACGAACAGCACGTACGGGCGGGAGCGGTCCAGACCGATCCGGTCCAGGGCGTCGGTGGCGGGATCGGGGTGGTACAGGGCGGTGTCGATGCCGTTGTGCACGATGTGCACCCGGCCGGGGTCGAGGGCCGGATAGCAGCCGAGGATGTCGTCGCGCATGGCACCGGACACCGCGATCACCGCGTCGGCGGCCTCGACCGCGGTGCGCTCGGCCCAGCTCGACAGGGCGTAGCCGCCGCCGAGCTGCTCGGCCTTCCAGGGGCGCAGCGGCTCCAGCGAGTGTGCGGTCATCACGTGCGGGATGCCGTACAGCAGCTTGGCGAGGTGGCCGCCGAGATTGGCGTACCAGGTGTGGGAGTGGACGAGCTCACGGCTCTGGAGGGCGGCGGCCATGGCGAGGTCGGCGGAGAAGGTGCGCAGCGCGTCGTTGGCCCCGTCGAGCGCGGACCAGGGGCGGTGGCGGAGCACTCCGTCCGCCCGGCCCTCGCCCCAGCAGTGCACCTCCAGGTCCACCAGGGGCCTCAGCTCCCGGGCGAGGAACTCCACATGGACTCCCGCGCCGCCGTACACGTCCGGGGGGTACTCCCTGGTCAGCAGTCCCACTCGCACGTGTGAACCCCCTGTAAGAACGGACGTTGTCCTCATGGTCACCCAGATGGGGCGCGTGGGGAAGAGCGGGGCGGCCGTACGAAGCAACAGTCCCCGCAGACGCCCCCGCCGGGCACCCGGTAGTAGAGACAGCAGCTGCGGCGCAGGTAGGCGGTGCCGGTGAGGCTTCCGGCACCGGCGAGCAGGGGATCCGCGAGGAGTTCACGGGCCAGGGCGCCGGCCCGGACGGCGACGTCCGTACGGCCGTGGCGGCGCCCCCAGCGGTCCAGCTCCCGGGCGGCACCCGCGAGCGCGGAGGCCGCGTTGCCACGCAGCAGACCGGGCGCGAGGCGGTGGCTGCGGGAGCGCAGGGCCACGGCGAGGGGCTCGAGGTGGCCGTGCAGCACCAGTTCCGCGATCGTCGCCGCGTCGGCGGGCAGCGGCCGCACCTCGGTCAGCCACAGGTCGTCGGGGGCGCTGCCCTCGGGGTCCCAGCACAGAAGCCGCGGGGCGAGGTCGGGGACGGCGCCGTACAGAGCGGCACAGCCGAGGGCCACCGACCACAGCCGCGCGGCGAGCCCTTGCTGGGCCACCGACGCGGCGACCCGCGCCTCGGGCGTCCGCAGGGCGCCGGCGACCCTGCGGACCCGCGAGGCCAGGGCGTCGTCCTGAACGTCCGGGCGCCCGGGGCCGTATGCCCGGGCGAGCGTGGGCAGGCAGCGGCCGGGAACTCCCGCCGTGCGCAGTGCGTAGAAACCACCGAGGCGATGGAGGGCGGTGAGCCGGGGGTCGAGGTCCACGACGTGCAGTAGTACCAGGCCCCCTAGGGGGAGCAACCAGGGGCCCTCCGTCTCGGGGCACCCACCCAGGGGATGACGGGGCTGTCGTCGTACTCCATCGGCAGTAGGACTTATTGAGTGCTCAGGGACGACGACGGGAACAGCCCGGCACGGCATCGTGTTGGTTATGAAGGCCGAACGTTCGCCGCGCCGGGTCCATCGCCCCGGCCTCACGCAGAGGAGCAGCCGATGAGCGCCCTCGCGTTGTCCGTGCTGCTGTCGTTCGTCTCCGCCGTGGCGTACGCCGGCGGAGCGATCGTGCAGGAGCAGGTCGCGGTGTCCTCACCCGGCACGCAGCAGTACGCACCGCTGCGCCGGCCGGGCTGGTGGGCGGCGGTCGCGCTCAACGGCCTCGGCGGACTGCTCCACGTGGTCGCACTCGCCTATGGCCCGCTGAGCCTCGTCCAGCCGCTGGGCGCGCTGACCATCGTGTTCGCGCTGCCGATGGCCGCGCTGTTCGTCGGCCGCAAGGCCGGGGCGACGGCGTGGCGGGGCGCCATCATGGCGACGGTGGGCCTCGCGGGTCTGCTCTCGCTGGTCGGCTCGGCGGACGCGCAGTCGCTGGACAGCGCGCAGCGGGTGGCGGCAGCGCTGGGCACGGCCGGTGCGATCGCGGCGCTGATGATCGCGTCCCGGGCCGTGCACCGGCATCCCGCGGTGCGCAGCATCCTGCTGGCCACCGCGTCCGGTGTCGCGTTCGGCATGTCCTCCGTCTTCACCAAGACCGTCGCGGTCGACTGGACGGGCGGGGTCTCGGCGGCGAACCTGCCGTCCCTGGCGGTGATCGGCGTCCTGGCCACGGCCGGCATGCTGCTGTCCCAGGCCTCCTACCGGGGCGCCGGCCTCGCGGCCCCGCTGGCCACGCTGACGGTGGTGAACCCGGTGTTGGCGGCCGCGGTCGGCATCACCATGTTCGGCGAGACCTTCCGCTACGGCGCAACGGGCACGGCGCTGGCGCTGAGCTGCGGCGTGGTGGCAGCCGGTGGGCTGATCCTGCTCACGACGGAGCGGCTGGCACGCGAGCAGCAGGAGACGGCACGGGCGGCCGGTACCGGGGTCCGCGTACCGGAGTCCGGGGCCGAGGTGGTCCCCGCCGGCCGGGCCGAGGCGGAGCCCGGCGAGCAGTCCGTGGCGGACCCGGCCGAGCTGCTGCTGGCCGGACTCACGCTTCCCGAGGACGTGCGGCTCCCGGCCCTCCCGGTGCCGGCGGTGGACGACCGGGTGGAGGGCACCGACCCGGCACCGGTACCACTGGTGTCGTACGGGCCCTTCTACGGCGGCCCGTACATTCCTGTGCCGGCGGTGGACCGGCACAGGACCCGCATCACATCCTGACGCCGCCCGCCCTCAGGTAGGCGACGGGGTCGACGTCCGATCCGAAGCCGGGCCCGGTCCGCACCTCGAAGTGCAGATGCGGGCCCGAGCTGTTCCCGGTCGAACCGGAGCGTCCGATGCGCTGACCCGCTCCGACGGACTGGCCGCTCTTCACGGAGATCGCCGACAGGTGCGCGTACTGGCTGAAGCGTCCGTCGGTGTGCCGGACCACTACCTGGTAGCCGAACGACCCCTCCCAGCCCGCGCTGACGACGGTGCCGGCCCCGACCGACTTCACGGCCGTACCGGTGGGGACGGGGAAGTCCACGCCGGTGTGATAACCCTTCGACCAGGCGGAACCCGCCTTGTGGTACGGCGTGCCGAGGGCGGCGCTGACGGGCGCGACGCGTTCGCCGCCGGTCTGGGTGGAGCGGTCGGCACGGTCCTCGGTGCGCTGCGAAGCGGTCTTCTTGTCCGTTCTCTTCTCTGTCTTCTTCTCTGCTTTTCTGTCTGTTTTCCTGTCTGTTTTCCTGTCTGTCTGCTTCTCGGTCGGCTTGGCCGGACTCTTCTCCGTCTTCGGCGGACTCACGGGGGCGGTCTTGGCCGTCCCGTCGGGCAGGGCGAGACGCTGGCCGGGCACGATGAGGTCGGGATCGGCGCCGATGGTCGAGCGATTGGCGTCGTAGAGCCCCCGCCAGCCGCCCCGGAGACGCTCGTCCTCCGCGATGCCGGAGAGGGTGTCGCCGCGGACCACCGTGTACATCTCGGCGCGGCCCGCGCGGGACTGGGGCGTGGTGTGCGGTTTGACGTCCTCGACGGAGGGCCGGGCGGACTTCTTGTCGTCGCCCTGCTTGCTGTCGGCCCTCTTGTCGGTGGCCGGCTGGATCTGGAGGTCGGGGGTGTCACCGCCCCGGGCCAGTCCGGCCCGTACCGAACAGACCGGCCAGGCGCCGGGCCCCTGTCCGTCGAGGACCTTCTCGGCGACGGCGATCTGCTGGTCCTTGGTGGCCAGATCCGCACGCGGCGCGTACCGGGCGCCGCCGAACGCCTCCCAGGTGGACTGGCTGAACTGAAGCCCGCCGTAGTACCCGTTGCCGGTGTTGATGTCCCAGTTGCTGGTGGACTCGCAGGCGGCGACCTTGTCCCAGGTCTCCACGTCGGCGGCCTGAGCGGCGCCGGTGCCCATGAGCGGGAGCGCCATCCCGGCACCGCCCGCGGTGACGGTGAGCGAGGCCCGGTTGATCCTGTTCGGCTGATACCGGCGGTGCCGGCCGCGCACGGCCATGGAATCCCCCTCGACAATGCGTCAGGAGGGGCAAAAGTAAGCGCTGCGAACCAGCCGTGACAAGGCGGCAATCGGCCGCACGGATGCGCCAGATGGCCGGGAACTTTCCCCCGTTGCGCCCCCGTTGATGCCACTGGGAGCGTGCGCGCGGGCGGGTGTGCCCGTCCGCGGGGGCGCGCCGGTGCGTGCGCCGGGTGGGCGCATCGGGCGGGGTGCCGGGCACGGCGGCTGAGTACGGCGGGGGCCTTCGCCCGTATGTGCCTGCGCGGGGCCGGGCGACCCGCGCATGCGCACGCAAGTGCGGCACGTCAGGATGGTCGACGGCAGGACTGGGCGCCGACCGGCAGTACCGCGGCACCGGCAGTACCCGCGCACCAGCAGTACCGAACCAAGGTCACTAGGAGCCACCCCAATGAGCAGTTCAGCGCAGATCGGCGTCACCGGGCTCGCGGTCATGGGCCGCAACCTCGCGCGCAACTTCGCCCGCAACGGCTACACGGTCGCGGTGCACAACCGGACGGCGGCGCGCACCCACGCGCTGGTGGAGGAGTTCGGGAGCGAGGGCAGTTTCGTGGCGGCCGAGACGGCCAAGGACTTCGTGGCGGCGCTGGAGCGGCCGCGGCGGCTGGTCGTCATGGTGAAGGCCGGTGAGCCGACGGACGCGGTGATCGAGGAGTTCGCTCCCCTGCTGGAGCCCGGCGACATGATCATCGACGGTGGCAACGCGCACTTCGCCGACACCCGCCGCCGGGAGAAGGCACTGCGCGAGCAGGGCATCCACTTCGTCGGCATGGGCGTCTCCGGCGGCGAGGAGGGCGCGCTGCACGGGCCGAGCATCATGCCCGGCGGTCCGAAGGAGTCGTACGACTCGCTCGGCCCGATGCTGGAGAACATCTCCGCCAAGGCCGCCGACGGCGCGCCCTGTGTGACGCACGTGGGTCCGGACGGCGCCGGGCACTTCGTGAAGATGGTGCACAACGGCATCGAGTACGCCGACATGCAGCTGATCGGTGAGGCCTACCAGTTGCTGCGGGATGTCGCCGGGTACTCCCCCGCCCGAATCGCGGAGATCTTCCGGACCTGGAACACCGGCCGGCTGGACTCGTACCTGATCGAGATCACTGCCGAGGTGCTGTCCCACGTGGACGCGGCGACGGGCCGGCCGTTCGTGGACGTGGTGGTGGACGAGGCGGAGCAGAAGGGCACCGGACGCTGGACCGTACAGATCGCGCTCGACCTGGGCGTGCCGGTGTCCGGCATCGCCGAGGCCGTCTTCGCCCGCTCCCTCTCCGGCCACGCGGCGCTGCGTGAGGCCTCACGCGGGCTGGCCGGCCCGAAGGCCACGCCGATGAGCGAGTCGGAGGCGGCGGCGTTCGCGGACCGGGTGGAGCAGGCGCTGTACGCGTCGAAGATCGTGTCGTACACCCAGGGCTTCCACGAGGTCGCCGCGGGCAGCGAGGAGTACGGCTGGGACATCGACCTCGGCGCCGTCTCCGCGATCTGGCGCGGCGGCTGCATCATCCGCGCGGCTTTCCTGGACCGTATCCGCGCCGCGTACGACGCCCGTGCCGACCTGCCGAGCCTGCTGTCCGACGAGACGTTCGCACGGGAGATCGCCGACGCGCAGGACGACTGGCGCGCGGTGCTGATCGCGGCGACGCGCCAGGGCGTGCCGACCCCCGGTTTCGCGGCGGCGCTCGCCTACTACGACGCGCTGCGCGCGGAGCGCCTGCCGGCCGCGCTCACCCAGGGGCAGCGCGATTACTTCGGCGCGCACACCTACCGGCGCACGGACCGCGACGGCTCGTTCCACACGCTGTGGGGCGGGGACCGGTCGGAGGTGTCGGCGTAGGTAGGCAGGGTCTCTGTCCGGGGTGGCTCCGCCCCGTCTGCGCCGCGTGCCGGCGATGGGCCAGCGGGACGCATGCCGAGCGGTGAACGCGGGACTCCGGAACGGTCCCGCAGCACACCGAGGCCACCGACCGTGGCGGACCGGGACCTTGCGCGCTCCGCCCCGCCGTCGCCGCGATGGCGGGGCGCCGCCCTCGACCGGCTCACCGCCCGGTGACCCGGCTCAGCGGCGGCCCCGGCTCCGGGTTCGGCACCGGTTCGGGGCCCGGGGGAATGGGCGACGGGGACGGGCCGGGGGGATCCGGGGGCGGTGAGGGCGGCTGCGGGCCTGGACCCGGCGGAGGCGGCTGCGGGCCCGGCGGAGGCGGGGGTGTGGGTGTGGGAGCCGGTCCGGGGGGCGGCACCGGGGGTGAGGGGTCCGGGCCCGGGGTGGGTCCCGGAGTGGGGCCCGGCGGGACCGGATCCGGGTACGGGTTCGTCATGGCGCGTGTCCTCCGGACTGTCGGTCGACGTCGGCTCTGGACTACTCCCCCGCCTACCCGACGGCCGCCGCTCCAGTCACCCGCCCGCGTGAGGGTGTGGGGCCGGTCGGCTCATCCGGGCCCGCCCCGCTACAGGAGGCCCGCAGCCGCCGCGAGTCCGAGGCGGGGGCTGGACAGCACGGGGACCGGGGCGGTGGTGAGCCGCTCGGCCGGGGCCATGGATGCTTGGGCGAGGACGATCACATCCGCGCCGGTGACCGCGTCGGCCGCGTCCGCGACGCGGCGTACGTATGCCGCCGCGTCGCCCGCTTCGAAGCGCTCCCAGGCGCCCTCGACCAGCACGGTCCGCACCTCGACGGGCCGCCCTGCCCGGGCGGCCTCCTCCTCGATCAGGGCCACGGTCGGCCGAAGGGTGCTCCCCAGCGCGGCGAGCACGGCCACACGCTGCCCGACGGCCACGGCCGCACCCGCCATCGGCCGGTCGACGCGCAGCACGGGAACGCCGGCTGCGGCGGCAGCCGCCTCCGCGATTCCGCCGATCGTCGAACAGGTGCACAGCACCGCCCCTGCACCACCGGCGACGGCTTCCCGCACCCTCACCCGTACGGCACCGGCGACGGCGGCGGGACCGGCCGTGCGGGCGCGTGCCAGCAGTTCCTCGGCGACGACGTGCCTCAGCTCGAGCCCGGGACTGTCCTCGTCGCGCAAGGCGTCGAAGACGGGCACGTGGACCGGTGAGGTGTGCAGAAGTGCCAGCACGAGCAGCGCTCCGCGCCCTCAGAACCGCTCGGGATGCGCCGTCAGCCACTTCTTCGCCGCCCGGATCAGCTCCGGACCGGCTGTCGGGGCCTGCTCGGGATGGCGTTCGGCCCACTTCACGACGTACGGGCAGAGCGGGGCGACGGCGCTGTCCTCGCGGGCGGCGAGAGCGTAGAGCCCGTGGGCGAGTGAGCCCGCGATGCCCTTGCCCTCGTGGGCCGGCTCCACGACGGTGTGCACCGGCACGAGGGCGCGGGCGGGGGCATCAAGGACGAAGTACTCGACCCGTCCGACCACCTCACCGTCCGCCACGGCTTCGAGCCGTCCCACCGCCCGGTCGTCACGGATCTCTATGTCACCCATGGCCACGTCACGCTCCTGCCTCGGTTGCCTTGCCCCGGTCCACGCCGGTCAGGCCGTGGCGACGGCCCCCGGGCTGCGCTCCTGGTCCGATCCCGGCACCGGCTCGGAGGGGTCGGCGCCCAGGGCCACGATGCGGTTGTCGGCGTCCACGTGCACCACCCGGGGTTCCAGCGCCCGCGCCTCGGCGTCGGTCACCTGAGCGTAACTGATGATGATCACCAGATCACCGGGGCGGACGAGATGGGCGGCGGCCCCGTTGATCCCGATCACCCCGGACCCGCGCTCGCCCTCGATGACGTACGTCTCCAGCCGGGCCCCGTTGGTGATGTCGACGATGTGCACGAGCTCGCCGGGCAACAGATCGGCGGCGTCGAGCAGCTCGGCGTCGATCGTCACGGATCCCACGTAGTGCAGGTCGGCCTGGGTGACGGTGGCGCGGTGGATCTTGGACTTGAACAGAGTACGCAGCACTTTGGACTCCCGGAAGGCAGCTCCCTGCCTGCTTTCTGCAGGTCAAGGGCGGTATCACTCTACAACTGGCACGCGCCTGACTCGAAGATTGTGAGGAACATCGCTTCACTCCGGTAAGCAGGCTCTTGCCTGGGCTTCAGCGCGAACACGGCTGTTGTGGCTCGTCGAAGGTGCACGCTCTTCGCGGAACGCGTGCTGCAGCGTCCCGTGACATTCAGCGCCGAGTGGCAACCTCCCCGCGAACCGGAGCCGGGGGCACGTCTCACGTACGCCCCGGCGCTGGTGCTGCGCCCCCGGGACCGAAACGCCCTGCCGAATTTCTACGACCGGATCGCTGACAGCGTGGCCTCGGAGGCACACGCGCCACTGGCACTGGCCCGCAACTTCGTACATCCGCGCGCCGAAATCCGAGAGGCCCACGCCCCCGACCGCGACACCCTGGACATGTGCTGGCCCGTAGCCAACGCGGTCCTGAACGACCTCGCCGACTCCCAGCCCAAGGCAGCCTGATCACCCGAACCGCACCGTCCCGCGGGCAGCTCGTCAGACGAGTCTGAGCGCGGGGCGGCCGTCCGGCATCCCCAGCAGCTCCCGCAGTCGCGTCCTCCGCTGCCGCCCAACCGCATGACACCATCGCCGCAGTCCCCCCACCCCGGGAGTGTAAGCGCCGAAGAAGCTCAATGCTTCAACTGCACCCGAGTGAGCCGCTGAAGGACGAAGAAGGAGCCTCGCTGGCGAACCAGCGAGGCTCCTCCGGGTGCGTGCTCATGAACCCAGCGCCGCCATGCTTCACCCACCGCCAAGATCCGGACCGTTTGCGGGCCGTCGCATTTCGGAAACCTCAACGCCTACCTTCTCCGCTGATCAAGTGCAGTGCAGTTGCTGCGCCACCAGCAGACGGCAAGCCTTCCATTGCCCCCACGCCGTGAATCAGGCTGCTTCCCAGAGGGCGGCGTCCAGGATCCGGGCGGCTTTGGTGATGCTGCCCGGCATCAGGTGCCGGTAGGTGCTGTGCGTCTCCTCGATGGACTTGTGGCCCATCCATTCCGCGACGCAGGTGATGGGGATCCCGTTTCCGAGGGCGTTCGAGGCGAAGTAGTGGCGGAAGCCATACATCCCGACACCCTCCTCCGGCGGGAGGTCTTTGAAGAGCTCCTCACAAGGACGACGTGCGTCCACGCACCGACCTGTCGGGCACCGACATCGCTCTGGTTCGGCACGGTTCCCTTTGGCCATCGGCCGGTCGACGCTCGACCGCCCCGCAAGCCGGCTCGCTGCCTGCGGCCTGCCGGAGGCCCCTCGGCAGCGCGGGGCTCGCGAGCGAGGCGGGGCCAAGGCGCCGACTTCGGCCCGCCCAAGCCGAAGTCCAAGTCACGCGCCCCTGCGCACTTGCGTGCGCCGCTCGTCCCTTCTGTACGGTCCAGCCGATGGCGAACCGCCCTCGCACACCGTGAAGGAGAGTTGTTGAAGCCGACCGAGGAAGTGCTCCAGGACCTGACCCAGTCCTCGAACGTCTCCGTCCACTCCGACGACGCGCTCGTCGGGAAGGTGAAGGCCGCCATCACGGCGGACGACGAGAAGCGGAAGGAGAACGAGGACCATCCGCTCCGCCGGAAGCCCGCCCTCGTCCCGATCCTGCCGATCGAGCTGCCCCGGCAGTTCGAAGTGACCCTCTGGGACGTGCTCCACACCCTCGCCCGGGCCACTGCCCTGTCGTGGCGCGGTGCGGGCCGAGGGTTGGCGGAGCACTGGGGCGCACTCAAGTACACCCAGGCCCTGGCCGGCGGTCGTGACTCCTTCCTCGGCCTCACCGACGAAGGCCACCGCATCGCGGACCACTACAAGTCGCTGCAGTCCAGCGAGCTCGGCATCGGCTTCGCGCTCACGCTCGCCGAGCACATGCTGCACAGCCGTTTCCCCGACCATTCGGTGACGATCGTCCCCGCAGATACGGCGTTACGCGCGGGCTGGGCCCTCACCGGCAGGGACAAGGGCGAGAACGTGAAGTACCGCTATCGTCCCCAGTACTTCGCCGAGGTGTGGCGGCCGGGCGAGCCGTCCCTTGCCATCCCCCTCGCCTGCAAGGGCAACCACAGCGACTCCGCCACCTCCGCCGAGCAACTGGCCTCCGCCTCGGCCCACGCCGAAGCGGTCCACATCGGCGCATGGAACGAGACCCCCGGCCTGCTGTTCAGCGCACAACTCCCGACGGACGGCAGCAGGATGACCGTCCACGCCCTCCAGGCGCCGGGCAGTGGCGGTCGGCTGTCCCCGGCAGAGGGCCGGGAAGCGAACCGGAACGCCCCGCCGTTCCAGGCGAACGTGATGCCGGACATCCACCCGCCGGCCGAGGGCCTGGTGGCACCGGAGCCCGTACGGGGCTGCCACGTGCAGCCGAAGGACTACGCCTGGTTCCAGGAGTCCCTGGCCCACACCACCGCGGCGGGCCTCATGGCCTTCACCGGCTCCGGCCACGCCACCGCCCGCCACCTGACCGACCGGCAGGGCCGCAAACGCTACACCGGTCTCGAACACGCTGCCAGCATGAGCATCCAGGACGCCGCCCACACCCTCTTCGGCAACGAGTACGTCGGCACCGACCACGTCTTCCGCCTCAACGGCCCCCGCGTCGAGGCGTTCTCCGGCGTGGACGAGGGGGTCTTCCGACTCCTCGCCAGGGGCGACATCGAGGAGTACCGCGCCCTCGTCCACGCGAGCCGCCACGTCCGCCCCCGCCTCACCTTCGACAAGGACTGGGGCGGTCCGGTCTCCGTCCACGCCGACGGCTCCGTCTTCGCCCTGCGGCTGCTGCCGGGGCAGAACGAGGAACCCTGCGCGTCCTCGTCTCGCTGACGCACCGCTAGGACGACAGTTCCGTCCGGACGGCCTCTGGGCGGACGACCAAACCACATGACGGCCAGCAGCGTGGGCCTCGACTCGCGGTGACGGTGTAGGCGCGGGCGATGCAGAACATGGCCTTGCTCACCCGCCCCGAAGGACGGCAGCGGATCCAGCCGGAAGCCTTCCGACCAATTCTTCAAGGTGGCCGTTACCGAGTTCGACCGTCGAGGCCCGGACTTGACCTGGGAGTGGGAGCGGGATGGGTGTTTGACCGTTACCGCAGCCCGGTTTCGCCGTGAGTCCACTGCGGGGTATCGCGCGGCCGCCATGCACATCCGTCGTGCAGGGCAGCCACCCACCGTGGACGAATCCGGGTTGGAACCTGCTGGCCACACCGCATCCTCTCGTTGCAACGGCGGTAGAGGGGATGGACGCGATGACCGCCTCTCAGGCGTTCTCGTCATGGATCCGTGCACCCAGATCCTCCGCCCACTCCAGCGCCCACGCCTTGAGTTCTTCGATCTGCCGGGAGGTGAGCCCGTACGCGGTGTAGTCCTCATCCTCGTACCAGTCCGCGCCGATCAGCCGGTCCCGGAGGTCTTCGAGGCTGAACTCGTCATGGGCGCGACGGCGGCCCAGGGATTCGAGGTCGGCGGTGGAGCGGTGGCGGGAGGCAGCCTGGACGTCGATGAGGTCGCGGACGGTGCCGCGGTCGGCGAGGGCACGGACCTTGGTGCCGATCACGTCGTCGAGGGAAAGAACGGGGCCGTAGGGGGTCTGGGCAGGCGGAGCCCAGAACGCCTCCTTGAGGACGTCGACCTCGCACTCCTCGCCGGTGTCCGGATCGGTGACGAGGAACCGGCCGCTGAGCGGATCGGTCTGGACGTGCGTGGTCCGCCATCCGCGCGCGCTGAGGCCTGCTGTGAGTGAGGCGACGATCTCCTGCATCGGAGCGGGGTTCTCGGTGGCGACGTCGAGGTCACGGCTGAAGCGTTCGACCAGGCCGTGGGCCTGCACGGCGTATCCGCCGGTGAGGACCAGAGGGTAGGGCGAGCCGAGGTCGAGGATGTCGGCGAGGAGACGCTCGTGGAGCGGAGTGAGCTTCACGCGGCGGTCGTGTCGGCCGGAGCGGTGCGGAGCAGCTCGGGGAAGGCGTCCTCCCAGACCTCGCGGATGTAGGGACTGATCAAACGCCGCAGCACGGGCCACTGCTCGGCGAGCAGCCGGTGGTGCAGGAGGGCCACCAGGTCCTCACTCTGTCCTTCGGCGAGGACGGTCCGGTAGAGCGTCATGCGGGACTTCGGACGGTCCAGGCTGTAGCTGGTCCGCCCGGACCAGACGATGTGGAGCGGCAGGTCCACGTCGCCCTCGACGGGGCCGGCCAGCTCCTGCAAGCGCTCGGGCAGTCGGCTGCGGTAGCGGTCCCGCAGCACCTCGGCGCGGGGGGCGGTGATCGTCGCGTCCATGCATCCAGTATCGCTGCTGGGAGGCGGCGGCATGGCGGATAGGGGGCCCCTGTCGTACGTACGGGTCGGGCGGCCGCCCGCCCTTCACTCGGACATCTGACCCCGTGGGCGCTTAGCGCAACATCGCCTACCCGCGCCGGCCCCCAGGTGGCGCGGCAACCGGCGGCCCTGCAGACCCGGAACCAGCCCCGATCGTGGGCGCGGGCGATCATGACGCAGCAGGTCACGCGGAGGGCCGCCGCGGTGGGTCCGGCTGCGGCCTGGTGGGAGCCAGAGACCTGCCGAGGCCACCCGTCATGGCGGCCACCCGTCAGCAAGCTGGGACGCTCCCGCGCCCGATGCTGACCGTTTGCTGACCTCAGCGGGGCCATCAAGCCTCTGACCTGCAAAAGCACCCAAATGCTAGATCTTGGACTTGAATACTGTACGAAGTACGAAAAAACTCCCGATTCGTCTGCTCCCTGCCTGTCCGTGCAGGTCAAGGGCGTTGTTCCGAGACTACCTCGATGGGCATGTCCGGTCAGCCGTCGCCGGGTGTTCGAGGACTCACACTGATCAGTTGCTGACCTTTCTGACGCGCGCGAGGAAGATACGCACCGCGTCACGGGAGTCCTGTTGTGCTTTTCGGTCCAGTCGATGTCGACTGCCTGAAGGAACGCCTCGACCGGCTGGGCACCGGACGCGATGCACTGCACTGCCCCTCGAAGGGGGGAGGCGAAATGCCGATGGTGCCGAGCCGCCTCGCGCGGACAGAGGAGCAGGGCGGTCAGGGGCCGGTTCGCCGGCTCCTCCTCGGCCGAACCGATCAGGCACTGGCGGAACCAGCGGTGTCCGACCAGACAGCGGTCCTGGAAGAGCACCCGGTGCGGGAACTGCTCGTGCTCCTCGAATGCTTCCCTCGGCATGACCAGCAAGTCGGCTCGGTGGCCGCGGAGTCGGTCGGCGAAGTCGTCGCCGGTCGGGAAGATGTTCAGCCGGAGACAACGCGCCCCCACGACGGTGTTTGGAACGACTCGGCATCCGCCGCCGCCTGCCCGAACGCCGGCGCGTCCCGTCCGATCCCACTGGCTGGACGGACCCCACGCCCGGCCGGCCCCCATCAAGATCTTCAGCAGTCTTCTATGCGCCCCCGCCCGGGGCGATCAGACCCGTCTCGTAGGCGAAGACTACGGCCTGGACGCGATCGCGCAGATCCAGCTTGGACAGGATGCGGCCGACGTGGCTCTTGACCGTGGTCGGGCTCAGGAAGAGCCGGGAGGCCAATTCGGCGTTGCTGAGGCCGGTGGCAAGCAGGCGGAGCACCTCCAGTTCACGCGGGGTCAGGCCGGAGAGGTCGCGGTGCGGTGCGACGGTCTGGGGTTCGTCGGGCACGGCGAAGCGTTCGATCAGCCGACGGGTGATCGTGGGCGCGAGGAGGGCGTCACCGGACTGCACCATATGCAAGGCGGACACCAGGCGTTCAGGGGTGACGTCCTTGAGCAGGAAGCCGCTGGCGCCGGCCGTGAGCGCGGCATAGACGTACTGGTCGAGGTCGTACGTGGTGAGGATGATGACCCGGGTCTCCGACGGCCCGTCACCGCCGAGGATGCGCCGGGTGGCCTCGATGCCGTCCATCACCGGCATCCGGATGTCCATGAGGACGACGTCGGGCCGTGTGCGGCGCACCGCTGCGACGGCCTCGGCCCCGTCAGCAGCCTCGGCCGCCACCTCGATGCCGTCCGCCGCCAGGATCATCTTGAAACCGGTGCGCACGAGGGCCTGGTCGTCGGCGATGACGGCGCGCAGCGGCGGCCGGTCCCCGGTCATGCCGCGCTCCGCGGGATGCGGGCGGTGACCCGGTAGCCGCCGTCCGGGGTCGGACCGGCCGTCAGTTCCCCTCCGTACACGGCCAGCCGCTCCCGCAGCCCCATGTGGCCGCGACCGTTGCTCTCCACCGGCGGGGCGTCCTTCACACCTCCTGTGTCCGTGACCTCGATCTCCAGGCAGTCGTCGGTGTATCCGACGGCGACGGACGCCTCCGCGCCGCGTGCGTGCTTGATCGTGTTGGTCAGTGCCTCCTGCACAACCCGGTACGCCGCGAGGTCCACCCCCGACGGCAACGGTTCCGACGGCAGCGACACCCCGACGCTCACGGGCGTCCCGGCGGCCCGTACCCGGGCGACCAGCGCGTCGAGCTGCGCCAGCCCCGGCTGCGGCTCCAGGCCGTCGGGCCTCTCATGGTCCGGAGCCGCCAACAGGCCCATCACATGCCGCAGTTCGGCCATGGCGGCCCTGCCGCCTGCCTCGACGGCCAACAACGCCTCCTTGGACTGCTCGGGCACTACGTCCATCACTTTGCGGGCCGCGCCCGCCTGGATCACCATCACGCTGACATTGTGGGTCACGACGTCGTGCAGTTCGGCGGCAATGCGCGCACGCTCCTCCGCGACAGCCCGGCGCATGGCCTCTTCCTGGGCCTGCTGCAACTCGGTGACCCGGTCCCGGCTGGACGCCAGTCTCAGTTGCAGGAACCGGACGAGGCTGGCCAGCATCCCGGCCACCAGCAGCACGAATCCCGGGCTGGACCAGCCCGGGAGCAGGGGATCGGCGTTACGGAACGCGTAACCCGAGAGCGCGGCGGCCACCACCAGGACGGCGATCGCCAGTATCCGGTAACGGCTGTACACGATGGCGCTGTAGGCGCCGACGACACAGGCCAGAACGGTGGTCCAGGATGCGGAGCCGCCAATGGCCAGCGCCGCGCCCAGCACCGTCACGAACGTGGCCAGCGGGAACCGGCGCCTCAGTCCGAGCGGCAGTGTCGACAGGATGACCATGGCCCAGGGGACGGGCGGAGCGTCTTCCTCCGCGGGCGCCTGATCGGGGCCGGGCGAGGGCGGCGCCGGCACGCCGGTGCCGACGTCGATCTTGGGGGGGTTCACATCCACCGGCCCGCTACCGGGGTACCGAACCGCCACGTACAGAGCCACGGCGGTCAGCACGACCGCCAGCACCACGTCCAGGCGCAGCGCCTGCTTCGACTGCGGGGCGGACTTCGCCTCGGGGCGCAGCGCGTCGATGAGCTGACGGCGACGGTCTTGCGTCTCCATCCGTCCATTGTGAGGCGCTCGCTGCCCGCTCCGCGTCCACCTGTCTGATCAGGGCATTGCCTTCGAGGTCTACTCCTCAGGTAGGACTCCCTGGCCGGATCATCCGCTGGGAGGGTCCGATGTTGGTTCCGCGGCCGACGCGCCGCGCGGGTGGCAGCCTCTAGGTTCGCGGGGTCGGCAACGGCATGTGTCTCTCGCGATCATAAGGACGGACAACCCGCATGAATCAAGTGATCGGGCTGGAAGGTGTGGCGAAGCGCTACGACACCGCCGGTGCGTCGGCGCTCGGACCGCTCACCCTCAGCGTCGCCAAGGGTGAGGCTCTTGCCGTGACGGGTCCTTCCGGCAGCGGCAAGTCCACGCTGTTGAACCTCATCGCCGGCCTGGACAAGCCGACCGAGGGCTCCGTGCTCGTCGCGGGGCGGCGGATCGACCAGTTGAGCGAACACGCCCTCGCCACATTCCGTCGCGAGTACATCGGCATCGCGTTCCAGTTCTTCAATCTCCTGGACGACCTCACCGTCATCGACAACATCCAGCTCCCGGCCCAGCTGACCGGGACGAGTCGGCGCGCGGCCGCGGCCCGCGCGGGTGAGCTCATGGAGATGCTGGGCATCCAGAAGCACGCACGCGCCTACCCGGGCCGGCTGTCCGGAGGTGAGCGCCAACGGGTCGGTGTCGCCCGGGCGTTGATCAACCGCCCCGTGTTGCTGCTGGCCGACGAGCCCACGGGTGCGCTCGACTCCGCCTCGGGCGCGGAAGTCCGCAAGCTGCTGACCGACCTGCACCGCGATGGCCAGACCATCGTGCTCGTGACGCACGACCTGGCGCTGGCGGAGGCGTGTGCGAGCCGCACGATCCACCTGGTGGACGGTCACCTCGCCCTCGACACCTACGCGCAGGCCGTCCGATGAGCCTGTTCGGTAACGGCGCGCTGGGCCGGGTCGTACGCTCCGGGGTTGGCCGGCGGCGAGTGCAGACCCTGGTGATCGCCGTGGCCACGATGATGGCCGTGGCCTCGGCCGTGGTGGCCGGGGCCCTGATGGTCGCCGCGGCCGCTCCCTTCGAGGACGCCTTCAAGAAGCAGCAGGGCGCGCACATCACCGCGCAGTTCGATCCGGCCAAGGCGAGTGCGGCGCAGTTGGAGCGCACCAAGAAGCTGGCCGGCGTCACGGCGAGCGCGGGGCCGTTCGTGGCCACGGCATTCCGCCCGGTGGACCAGTCGGGTTTCCGGATGCCGACGCTGACCGTGGTCGGGCGGTCCACAGCGGACGCCGACGTCGACCGCGTGGAACTGAAGTCCGGCCGGTGGGCGCAGAAGCCCGGCGAGATCGTGATCGACGCGTCCTTCCAGGGCCCCTCCGCCGACATCGGCTCGACCTTTAGGGCGTCGGACTCTCCGAACGCCCCGACCCTGTCTGTCGTCGGGTTCGCCGTGTCGGTCGGCAAGTCCGCCGACGCATGGGCGACCTCGGCGCAGGTCGATGCCCTGGCGGCGCTGGGCAACCCCCTCACGACCCAGATGCTCTACCGCTTGGACTCCGCGAGCACGAAGCAGCAGATCCTCGCCGGCCGGGCGAAGCTCGCCTCCTCCGTGGACTCCGGAGCACTGCTGGGTACGCAGTCCTGGCTGGACACCAAGCACGCCGCGGACCAGGGCGCGGCGGCGACCGTCCCGTTCGTGATGGCCTTCGGCGTGCTCGGCATCGTCATGTCGGTGATCATCGTCAGCAGCGTGATCAGCGGTGCGGTCGGCACCAGTCTGCGCAGGATCGGCATCCTCAAGGCCATCGGTTTCACTCCCCGCGAGGTCGTCCGCGCCTATGTGGCGCAAGCGCTGATCCCGGCCACGGTCGGCATCGTTCTGGGTGTCGTGCTGGGCAACCTGTTGGCGGTGCCGCTGCTGGCGGACACCGGGTCGGTGTACGGCAACGTCTCACTGTCGGTGGCCTGGTGGGTGGACGTCGCGGTACCGGCCGCCGCACTGGTCGTCGTGGGGCTCGCGGCGCTGATTCCCGCACGGCGCGCCGGACGGCTGAACACGGTCGAGGCCATCGCGGTCGGCCGGGCGCCGCGCCCGGGGCGCGGGCAGTGGGCGCACCGGGCCATGGGACGGCTGCCGCTGCCCCGGCCGGTGACGTATGGGCTCGCCACTCCCTTCACGCATCCGGTGCGTGCCCTCGCGATGCTGCTCGCGGTGGCGTTCGGCACGGTCGCGGCGACCTTCGCGCTGGGACTGACCTCGTCCCTCAACGAGGTCGGCACGTCGCAGGATCCCGAGAGCCGTGCCGCGGTCACGGTCACGACGGTCAAGCTGAACACCATCGCTCCCCCGCCTCCACCGCCTCCCGCGGGGGGTGAAGCCGCGGCGAGCCCGTCTCCCGTCGCCCCCAGCCCGGCCGGCACGTCCAAGCCCAAGGTGGCCGACCCGGCGAAGGTGCGGGCCGCTGTCACGTCCGAGGCGGGGCTGAAGTCGTACTACGGCAAGCTCCAGACGGAGGTCGCCGTGGCCGGGGTCTCCGGCGGGGTGGAGGCCAGCCTCTACGAAGGCGACTCGCGCTCCGGCAGCTACGAGATGCTCTCGGGGCACTGGATCACCGGGAAGGGCCAGGTCGTCGTGCCCACGCGTTTCCTGGAGCGGACCAGCACCAAGGTCGGCGACACGGTGCGGATGACGTTCGAGAAGGAGAGCGCCGACCTGCGGATCGTCGGCGAGTCCTTCGACACCTCCGGCAATGAGCTGGAGGTGCACACGGACATGGCCAACTTCCCATCGGCGCAGCCCGAGACGTTCCTTGTCGACGTGAAGTTTGGTGTCTCGGCCGACGAGTTCGCCCGGAAGCTCGCGTCGGTGGTGCAGCCGATGGGTGGTGACGCCACGACCGTCGTGGAGTCGGAGCAGAGCGGTGTCATCCTCATCATGGACGCGATGGCAGTATTGCTCACCCTCATACTGATCGCCGTGGCCGGTCTCGGCGTGCTCAACTCCGTCGTCCTGGACACCCGCGAACGCGTCCACGACCTGGGCGTGTGCAAGGCGATCGGCATGTCGCCGCGGCAGACGGTGAGCCTCGTGCTCGCCTCGGTGTCCGCGATCGGCGTGGTCGGCGGGCTGCTGGGCGTGCCGGCGGGGTACCTGCTGCACGGCGTCGTCCTGCCGGTGATGGGGCGCGCGGTGGGCACCGGTATGCCGTCGCCGGTCCTCGATGTGTACGGGCCTGTCGAGCTGCTCCTGCTGGGGCTGGGCGGCGTGGTGCTGGCGATGCTGGGCGCGATGATCCCGGCCGGGTGGGCGGCCAGGACCCGCACGGCCACGGCCCTGCGCACCGAGTGACGCCGAACACGACAGAAACAGCGCATGAGGACAGCCCGGCCCAGGAAGGGCCGGGCATGCGAGTTCGCACAGGCAGTCGGGGACGCCTCTTCAGATGCCGGTCCGGCACCACAGGAGTGCTCCCGATCCCGGCCGTCACGGTAGGGGTCGCACCATGGCGCCGGGGCTGGGGTCTCCTGCCGGAGGCGCGGTCACGGAGGCTTCCTCGGCCTGCGATCGGGCACCGCCGCCGGGCCCGGGTCTGCGCTTGACCCGGGGAACCCGCAAGGGCGCCCCGACCGGAGACGCGGAGGGCGACATGCGCTGGACGAGGTCCCGGCCGCAACTCCGCCGAGTCACGGCCAGAAGCTCCGTCCACTGCAAGAACGCCGGTGCTACCAGGACGACTTGGTGACCCCGGGAAGGAAGCCGGCATGGGCTTGCTCGCGCATACGGACACGCGAGAGGCCGAACTTCCGCAGATGGCCTCGCGGCCGCCCGTCCACGCTGTCCCGGTTGCGCACCCGGGTCGCACTGGCGTCGCGGGGCTGGCGCCGCAGTTCCACCACTGCGGCCCGGCGTTCGGCATCGGTGGAGGACGGTCGGCGGATGGTCTCCTTCAGCTCCGTCCGTCGGGCCGCGTACCGCTCCACGGTCGCCTTGCGCTTCTCGTTCTGGGCGACCTTGCTCTTCTTGGCCATCAGATCTTCACTCCCCGGGCGCGGATGCGGGCCACGGCGGCCTCGATGCCGATGCCGTCGACGGTCTTGATCGCCTTCGCGCTAAGCGTCAGCCGAACGTACCGGCCCTCACTCGCCAGCCAGTAGCGCTTGCGCTGGACGTTCGGGTCGAAGCGGCGCGAGGTGCGCCGGTGCGAGTGGGAGATGGTGTTGCCGAATCCCGGCTGAGCGCCGGTCAGTTGGCAGTGTGCGGACAAGGTCTTACCTACCCTTCACGGGACGGCAGTTGTTGGTAATGGAAATCATTGCCATATAGTACCCGCATGGCCCGCAACGAAGTACGCCCGATCATCAAGCTCCGTTCCACCGCGGGGACCGGCTTCACGTACGTCACCCGCAAGAACCGTCGCAACGATCCCGACCGCATGGTCCTGCGCAAGTACGACCCCGTCGCCCGACGCCACGTCGACTTCCGCGAGGAACGCTGACCCCGCACGCCCTTAACCACTGATCCGCCCTGACCCCGAGGAACGCCACCATGAAGCCTGGCATCCACCCCGCGTACGGTCCCGTCGTCTTCCGTGACCGGGCCGCGAACTACGCCTTCCTCACGCGCTCCACCATGACCAGCGACAAGACGGTCGACTGGGAGGACGGCAACACCTACCCGGTGGTCGACGTCGAGATCTCGAACGTGAGCCACCCCTTCTACACAGGAACCGCCCGGGTCCTGGACACCGCGGGCCGGGTCGAGCGGTTCGAGCGCCGCTACGGCCGACGCGGAGCGAACTGATGCGGGACGCGAGCCGTCTGCCGGTGCTGATCGTCGGCGGGCTCCACTCCGAGGCCCGCCGGACGGTCGTGGAGGGCCTGCTGCGGACGGTCCCCGGCAGTGTCGTCCTCCATCACGACCTGTCCACGGCGGCGGAAGGCACCGTCCTGCGCCAGGTGCGCGACGCGTCGGGCGAGTTGTCCCGCGGCGATGCCCCGCTGGTCAACGACTGCGCGTGCTGTGCGCTGCGCGAAGACCTGGTTCCCGAACTGGAGCGGCTGGCCGATGGCGGCGTGACGCGGCTCGCCGTCGTCGAGCTGTGGGACTCCGTCGAGCCCAAGGCCATGGCCGAAGCCGTCGTCGCCCACGGCGCGGACAAGGTCCGTCTCACCAACGTGATCACGGCGGTCGACCCGGCCCTCGTGCTCCCCTGCCTCGGAAACGGCGACGATCTCGCAGAGGCAGGTCTCGCGGCTGCAGCGACCGACCAGCGCACTGTCGGCGACACCTGGGCCAGGCAACTGGAGTACGCCCCTGTCCTCGCCGTCGTGGAGAGCGAGGACGCCGACGACGAGGACCGAGCGCTCCTCACCCAACTCCACCCCACCGCCCGCCAGGTGAACGCCGGTTCTGCGGAACTCGCCAGGCTGGCCTTCTCCGGCTTCGACGTGGAGGCGGCTGCCGCCGCCCAGCACCCGGCCTGCGCCCTGCTCCCGCAAGACGCGGACGAAGCCGGAGTCACCACGTTCGTCTGGCACCGCCACCGTCCGTTCCACCCGGAACGCCTCTACCAGGCGTTGGAGGAGCTCTGTTGCGCCGCCGCCCGCAGCCGCGGGCGGTTCTGGCTCGCCGACCGCCCCGACACCCTGCTCGCCTGGGACGCCGCCGGCGGAGCCCTGTGTGTGGAGAGCGCCGGCCCTTGGCTGGCGTCCCTGCCCGACGCCGCCTGGGACCTGGTTCCGCCCGTACGCCGGGCCGCGGCCGCGCTGGACTGGCACGCCGAGCACGGTGACCGCTGCCAGCACCTCGTCTTCACCTCGCCCGGACTCGATCGCGACGGGCTCACACGGCTGCTCGACCCCTGCTTGCTCACCGACGCCGAGTACGCCGCGGGACCCGAGGCATGGAAGCACCTGCCGGCCGCGTTCGACTCCCTCCTCGACCCCGTCGCCCAGGCCTGAGCCGCGCCCCGGCCCAGGCCCCACACCCACCCGAGAAGGAGCATCCATGGCCCCGCGCCAAGGCCCCCGCACACCACTGACGTCCCGCCCCAACCCGCTGAACGCGGCCGGCATCACCTACCTCGACTACAAGGACACCGATCTGCTGCGGACGTTCATCTCCGATCGCGGCAAGATCCGCAGCCGCCGGGTCACCCGCGTCACCGTCCAGCAGCAGCGGCAGCTCGCCAGGGCAATCAAGAATGCCCGCGAGATGGCACTGCTCCCCCACTCGGGCCGGTAGGGCCCCGGCCCGGGCGGATCCGCTGGGAGACAGGCGCTGGCATCCACGGAGCTTCCTCCTGAGCTGCGCGCTGATCTGCCGGCGACTGCCGAACTCAGCCGTCGACCGCCAACTCTTCTGAAGGGTGCGGGTGACGCCGCGATGACCGCAGTCGTCAGCACCCAGCCGGAGGCGACCAGCAGGGGGGCCAGCCACTGGAGACTGTCGTTCGACCAGTACCAGGCCGTGCGCAGCCGTACCGTGCCGTTCGCGGTGAATCCCTCGGAGAACGTGAGCGACGAGGCCATGGCGTTGTCGAGGGTGAGGGCCACGCCGCGTGGGCCGGATCCTCCCAGCCGGGCGCCCTGCATGGCCAGGGTGCCCGGCAACCGCGCGCCCATCAGTCGGACTTCACCCTGTGCGACGAACCCGTTCCGGCAGAAGATGCCCCCTTGCATGGCCAGGCCACCGGCCGACAGCGCCCATTCGTCGGGTGCGATCAACCGGGCCCGTTGAGGAGCAGCCCGCCACTCGCCCGGGCGTCGGTGAGCGACAGGGCGGTGCTCACGCGGTTGAAGGGCGTGGGGGCACCGCCCTCCACCACGGAGCGTCGCAGGGAGAAATTGCCCTCGATGCGGGCCGAATCGGCCTCGATGCCGGGTATCCGGCTGTCCGTGAACACAAGGGTCTGCGTCGACGCACCGAGGAGATTCACCGCTTCCTCGAACCAGCACGCCTCCAGCCAGAGGGCATGGGCGATCTGCGCGCCGGCCAGGTCGAGGAGTCCGGAGATCCGCGCCCCGGTGAGCCTCAGACGCGCCACCGCACCCGGCTGCCCGGTGTTCACGCCCAGCAGCAACGCGGCGATCACCGCTGCCCGTACCGTCCGCCCGGGTCCCCACCGACCGCCTTCGGCGACCCGGTCCTCCTCCGCCGTACCCCTACGCAGGTCCACCCTGCGCCCTTCGGGGAACGCGTCGTCGTGCAGTAGTGATCTTCCTTCGTACCCGCCCGGCCTCCCCACCGCACCCGGATCGGGGGGAGACCGTGCGGTCAGGAGTGCCGAGCCCCACCGGTCCGCTGTTCAGGGCGAGTTGCCGTACTCAGGAGGGGGTGGCGGTGAGGATGCGGTTGAGCGCGCTGCCGGGACGGCTCGTGAGGTCCTCCCAGGTCCCCTCTTCCGTGATGCGGCCCTCCTCGAGAACGGCGATGCGGTCGGCACGGCGGATGGTGGCCAGGCGGTGTGCGATGACGATCGTCGTGCGGCCCTCCTCCTTGAGCGCGGTGGCGAGTTCGGCGTCGCCGGTGTTGTCCAGGTGGGCGGTGGACTCGTCCAGGATGAGGACCCGCGGCCGGACCAGCAGTGCGCGGGCCAGGGCGATGCGGGCCCGCTGGCCCCCCGAGAGCGTGGCGCCCCGCTCGCCGACGGGGGTGTCCATCGGAACGATCCGGTCGACGCCGCACAGCCGCGCCGCCACGGCCAGCGCCCGGTCGTCGGCCTCGGGTGCGGCGAGGCGCAGGTTCTCTGCGAGGGTGCCGTGGAAGAGGGGCGTGTCCTGTCCCACCAACACCACCGCACGCCGCAGTTCCGTGTCACTCAGCTCCCGCACGTCCACGGGGTCGGTATGGGCGGGCACCAGTTGGACGGCGCCTGCGGAAGGGTCCCAGAACCGGGCCAGCAGGTGGGCGCAGGTCGACTTGCCGGCACCCGAGACGCCGACCAGGGCGAGTGTCCGCCCCGGAGGGACCGTCAGCTCGACGCCGTCAAGGACGGGCCGTCCGCCGTAGTCGAACCGCAGCCCGTGCAGCCGGACGCCCAGCGGTCCGGGTGGCAGGGCGCGGGGGGCTGCGGGCGGCGGGGCGAGAGCCGGGGCCCTGACGGCCGCGTCGACGCGGGAGGCGGCGGCACGCAGCGCCACGGCCTGGCTGAGGGCGCGGGCCGATTCCGCGACCGGGCCGAGGACGGACAGGGACAGGGCCATCGCCGCCGGCGCCCACGCGCCGTGCAGCCGCCCGGAGGTCACCGACTGTGCCGCCGCCGCGACCACGCCGAGGACGGCGGCCACGATGAGGAGGTCACGGACCGCGGCCGCGACGGCCTCCCAGGTGGCCTCGGCGCGTTGGGCATCGCCCACCTGCCGCCCCCGCTCGGCGAGCTTGCGGCGGTGCTCCGCCAGGGCGCCGAAGGCGAGCAGTTCGCGCAGCCCGTCGACGGCCTCCACGGCGTCGGCCGACAGCTTCGCCATGGCGGTGCGGGTACGGGTGCCGCGCGCGGCGCGGGCGCGTGCGTCGGCGAAGGGGGCCGCGGCGAGCAGGGCCGCGACCGGGACCACGGCCGTCAGCAGCCACGGCTCGACCGAGGCGAGGACCATGGAACCGCCGGTGAAGACCGTGCCGGACGCCAGCAGTTGGGCTGTCGTATGGGCGTAGAAGAATTCCAGTGCCTCCACGTCGGCCAGGGCGGTGGCGGCGAGGTCGCCGCTGCGCCGGCCCGCGACCCTGGCGGGCGCACTGCGGGCGAGTCCGTCGAAGACGCGCACCCGCAGAGCGGCCAGTACCCGGTAGGCCAGGTCGTGCGAGAGGTCCATCTCCCGCCAGGTCGCCAGGGCGCGTACGAGGACGAGGGCCACCAGCGCGGTGACGGTGGCGGATGAGGGGGCGTGCCCTTCGATGACGGCGGTGCCCACGGTGTGTGCGGCGAGGGTCAGCAGCGCGACGAGGGAGCCCTGTTCGAGGAACGCGACGGCGCAGGTGCGGGCCGTCATGGAGCGGTGCTCGGCGAGGGCGGGGAGGAGGGCGCGCAGCGCGCCCCGCGCGGGTGTGTCCGCAGCGGTGGTGGTGACGGGGGTGCTCATGCGGCGCGTTCTCCCCGGTGGGCGTTTCCGGCCTCGACGAGCCGCGCGTAGACGCCGCCGGCGCCGACCATGTCGGCATGCTCGCCGACGGCGTCCACCCGTCCCTCGTCGAGGACGACGATGCGGTCGGCGTGCCGGACGGCGTCCAGCCGGTGTGCGACCACCAGGACGGTCCGGCCGCCGGCGGCGTTCAGCAGTTCCCGGACGATGTCCGCCTCGCGGCGTTCGTCGACGGCGCTCGTGGCCTCGTCGAGGACGAGCACCGGGGCCTCCGCCAGCAGGGCCCGCGCGAGGGCGAGCCGCTGGCGCTGCCCGCCCGAGAGGGTGGCGCCGCGCTCACCGAGGACGGTGGCGTAGCCGTCGGGGAGGGCGGCTATCTCGTCGTGGACGCCGGCGACACGGGTCGCACGGGTGAGGTCGTCGTCCGTGGCGTCCGGCCGGGCCAGGCGCAGGTTGTCGGCGATGGTGGCGTGGAAGAGGTACGTCTCCTGGGAGACGACGGCGATGCCCTGGCGCAGCGAGTCGAGCGCGTACACGGTCGTGGGGCGTCCGTCGAGGGTGATCCGGCCCGCCTGCGGGTCGTGGTGGCGCAGCAGCAGGGCCAGCAGCGTGGACTTGCCGGCGCCGGACGGGCCGACGATCGCGGTCGTCCGTCCCGCCTCGGCGGTGAAGGAGACGCCGTCCAGCGCGGGCGCCGGCGCTCCGGCGTAGGTGAAGAGGACGTCGTGGAAGCGCAGTTCGGGCGGTTCCTGCCAGTACGCGGGTGCCGTTCCGGTGTCGGGGACGGCCGGCTCGGCGGTGCGCAGGGCCGCGAGACCGTCCGCGGCCGACGCCCCCAGGTATCCGGCGTGCCACTCGCGGGCCAGGTCGCGGACCGGCCGGAAGCACTCGGAGGCCAGCAGCAGCATCAGGTAGGTGCCGGTCGCCGTGGTGGATCCGGTGACGGCGGACCAGCACGCCAGGAGCGCGGCGGCGGCGGTGCCGCCCTGGATGGCCAGGTCGGTGATGCCGGTGTCGACCAGGGACACCCGCAGTTTGGCGACGGTCGCCCGGTGCAGCGCCGCGGACCGCTCCTCCAGGCGTGCGCGGGTGCGCCCGACAGCGCCGGCGGCGCGCAGGGCGGGCATGCCCTGCAGGGCCTCCAGGTAGTCGGCGCCCAGCCCTTCGTAGGTGTCCCAGTGCTCCTTGCCGCGGGCGGCGAGGAGCCGGTCCCAGGCGCGCGGCCCGGCCAGTGCGAGGAGCAGCGCGGGGACGAGGCCGAGGAGGGCCCGCGGTTCGACCACGGCGAGGGCGGTCAGGACGAGGGGCGGCACCGTGAGGGTGATCAGGAGCTGGGGCAGGTAGCGGGAGACGTAGGCGTCGACGCCCTCCACCCCGTCGACGAGAGTGGTGCGGACGGCTCCGGCCCGTGCGGTGGTCAGGTGAGCGGGCCCCAGCCGGCCCAGGCGGGCCAGGAGTTCGTCCCGCAGGCCCACCCTGACCCGGGCCCCGGCACGGGTGGCGGTGCGCCGCTGCCACACGGCGAGCCCGGCGCGCGCGGCGACGACGGCGAGCACCCCGGCGAGCAGCCACGGGAGCCGTCCGGTATCACCGCGGGCCAGGCCGGCGAGCACGAGGGCCAGCAGTGCGGCCTGCGCCAGGTGAGTGAGGGTAACGGCGCCCTGCAGGAGGGTGGCCGCCAGGAGGGGGCGCCGTGCGCGCCCCGCGGCGCGGCGCAGTTCGGGGTGGACGATCACGTGGGGTACTCCTCGTCGGCGTGACGGGTGCCAAGGGCCAGTGCGTGGACGACCCAGTCCCGGTCCGGCGCGGCTCCGAGGGCGGCGCCCAGGTCCGCCTGCTGCCAGGAGCCGACGGGCCGGGCCGCCAGCCCGTGGCGCCGGGCGGTGACATGCGCCAGGTGGACGGCGAAGCCGGCCCGCAGGTGGGCGCGGCGAATGTGCGCGGCGTCGGCGTCCGGGGGGCAGCCGTGGGCGAGCAGGACGGCGCCCGCGTCCGCGATCCACGCCTGGCCCGCGGCCCAGGCCGCGAGCGTCGGACGGGCCTCCCCCGCCGCGTACCGCCGCAGGGCCGTGCCGTCGGGTGCCAGTGCCATGAGGCCGGGCCGTGGCGGGCCGACCACGGCGCACCAGCGCAACGGGCCTCCGGCGCAGGCCCGTTCGGCGGTGGCCAGGACTGCCCGCAGTGCGTCGTGGGAGGGGACGCCCGGCAACGGCGGTGGGGTACTGCGGCGCGCCAGCAGTTCGGCCGGGGTGGGCGTACCCGCGGGCGGTTCCGGGACGCGGGGGCCGTCTGCCGGGTGCGTCGGGCTCCGCCCTTCGGGCGGCGGGATGCGCACGACGGCCAGGGGGTCCTCGGCCAGTCCGTCCAGCCGTGCCTCGGGCTCGCCCGTGCCCAGGACGCGGGCCGCCAGGAACAGCGCCGCGGCGGCGTGCCCGGTGTCCAGCAGCAGAAGGGGCCAGGCTCGGTGGCCGTAGTGGGAGACCGTGCGCCGTGCGGTGACGTCGAGTTCGGCGGTCACGCCCGGCGGCGTGTCGTCGGGGGGCGGGCCGACGTGGTGGACGCGGTGGCGCAGGGGGTCGTAGCCGTAGCGGCCGGGCGGCAGGGAGCAGTCGGCGCCCACGACCAGTTCGGCGTCCACCGGGTGCAGCGCGCCCGCGGAGGGCGCGGGCCTGAGGCGTCCGGAGGCGTCAGAGGCCGCCAGGGACAGACGCAGCAGGGCATGCAGGTCGAGGGCCGCGGGGGCGGCCTGCGGAATCGGAAGCGGCGGCCCCGGCCAAGACCGGACGGCCGTTCCGGCGGGCGCGTCGGGGCCGGGACGCTCCGGGGAGCGGGCGCGGGCGAGGGCGGCGACGAGGTCCACCGGGCGGTTCTCACGGAGGTCTTCCACGGCGGTCCTCACATGTGCGGCGGAGGCGCCAGCGTGAGGTCCTCCGGCGTGCTCGGCGCGGTCGTGCGCCATCCGCGCGCGACGGCGGCGTCGGCGAGGCGGGGGCAGCCGAAGTAGCCGAACGCGGCGGGGGCGTTGGGCAGGAGTCCGGAGACGAGGACCCGGGCGACGCGCAGCGAGGTCTCGGCCACGTCCTCGGTGGTGAGGTCGAAGGTCATGACACGGTGACCGCCCGCGCGCAGCGTGCTCTCCAGCCGCTCCCGGCTGCCGGGCTCGACCGCGCCGACGGACACGGTGCCGAGCGCGGGCGCGGTGAAGCGCCGGGCCTCGGCCGCCATCCGTTCGTCCAGCCACACCTGCACGTGCGCCCCCAGGTCCCGCACGTGCTCGAACTGCTCGCCGCACACATCGAGGTAGCGGCCGTCGGCCCGGTGCTCCAGGTACAGGCCACGCGCCAGCAGTCCGGCCTCGACGGCCTGGAACACCCAGCCGCCGGGGTCGGTCAGGCCCTGGGTGAAGACCCAGGTGTGGACGGCTTCGAGGACGGCCTTGCGGGCGGCCTCGGCCGGGTCGTACTTGCAGGCGAACCCGGCGGCGTACAGACCGAGACGCGGGTCGTGGACGAGTGCGGCCATGCAGGGGGCGAACTCCGAGTGCATCTCGACGATGTGGACGTCCAGCGCGGAACCGGCCAGGTCGTCGGCGAGGCCGGGCACGCTCGCCGGGTCGATGCCCCGGGCCGGGCCGTCCAGATGCCACCACAGCTCCAGGGCGTCGCGTTCGACGGTCTCCAGCAGGCCGCGCTCGACGGCGTCGTCGAGGCCCTGTCCGGTGGCGATGCCCGCGTAGTTGAGGTGGTGGGTGCGGGGCAGTTCGCGCAGTGCGCCCTGGCGCCAGTTGAGGTGGGTGAGCGCGACGGGCGCCCAGACCTCCGTCGTCGGCCCGCCGGGCAGCCGCTCGGTGCCGCGCGTCCACAGGGCCGGCGTGTCGGGGGCGAAGGGGCGGTAGGGGAACTTCTCGCGTGCGTACTGCCAGTCGGCGTAGGCGGGCAGGTCTCCCGGGCCGTACGGACGCAGGCCCTTGTCCACCAGTTCCGCGGCGGTGGCGCGGACGGGGGTGTCGGGGTGGCCGGGGGGTGGTACGCGGTTGCCGCAGTACCGCTCCATCCCCTCGGCTATCGCGGCGACGCGGGCTTGCCCGGGGTCGCCGAAGGTCGTGCCGAGGGAGACCCGGTCGGCGGGCCACAGGCCGTGTCTGCGGGCGTCGGACACCTCGGCGGTGAGCGCGGTGTAGCGGGGTGGGGCGCCCGTGGGGTGTTCGACGGGCTTGACCTTGCGGACGATGCCGCAGACGGGGTCGACGAGTGCTTCCAGGGGCAGCGTCGTCATCGCAGGGTCTCCTCGGCGGGGTCGATGGGGGTGGGGCGGGACGGGAGCACGGGCAGGGTCAGCGCCACGCTGTCCGGGTCGACCTCCCGCCGGGAGGCGAGCAGCCGGCCGGCCGTCATCGGGTCGTCACCGGTGTGGGGGTTGCGGGCGTGGGCCGGGAAGTGGTGTCCGGCGATCTCCAGGCGCAGCCGCGTGCCGGCCGGCAGCCGGCGGGTGAGGCGGCCGAGGCCGAGGGTGAAGGCGGCCTCACGTCCGGCCGGTCCGGCGCGCCGGACGACGCCGACGGCGAGCCGTTCGGCGGTCCCTTCCGGCGTGAGGGCGACGAGCCGGGCGGCCCAGTCCGCGGACGGATGGTGAACGGTGGCCCGTAGGCGCACGCTCACGGGGCCGACCACGTCGAGCGGACGCGGCAGCGGCGGCGTGACCAGCAGGCAGCGGTCGGGCGGGCCGTCGGTGGGGACGGTGAGGTCGTCGGAGCGGACGGGCCGGCGGGGGTCGGCGGTGAAGGCGGAGCCGTACACCAGTCGTGTGCGTGGTGTGCGCGGTTCACCCTCGGTGCCGGCGGGCAGCCACAGGTCGGCTTCGCCCAGCCCTTGGGCGCCGTGGTGGCCGCGGGCGAGTGCACCGGTCAGGGCGCGGCGGGCCCAGCGCACGTACAGCTCGCCGAGGTTCAGCCGGTGGGCGGGGCGGGCGTCCGGACCGGGCGCGGTGACGAGGGAGTGCCCCCAGGGTCCGAGCAGCAGCCGGGCCGAAGGTCCGCCCCAGTCGCGCCACAGCGCGACCGTGTCCTCGGTGAAGTGGTCGTGGTGGCCGCCCACCGCGAGCAGGGGCACGCCGGCCCGTGCGGCCCTCGCCACGAGGCGGCCCCGGTCACGGTGCCGCCACAGGTCCGCCCAGGAGGGCAGGCCGCGGCCCAGCCGTTCGGGGAGGCCGGCGAGCGGCAGGTGGGTGAGCAGTCCGGGATCGGCGGCGAGGGCCTTGTCGAGCGCGCTCTCGTCGGAGTCCCGCCGGTCACCGTGGGCGGCCCACCATCCGGCCCGGGACAGCAGCCGCTCCACGCCGGACGCCTCGCGCGCCGTCTCCGCCGGGCCGAGGGCGGGCACGGCCGCGATGACGGCGTCGGGCCGGGTGTCCTCGGGCACGTCGAGGGCGAGGACGAGGGCGCAGTGGGCCGCGTAGGAAGCGCCGACGGCCACCAGCCGGCCGTCGCTCCACGGCTGCCGCCGGATCCAGCGGACGGTCGCCGCTCCGTCGGCGGCCTCGTTCGCGTACGGGCGCCACTCCCCCGGCGACGCGAACCGGCCGCGCACGTCCTGGACGACGGCGGCGAACCCGCGGCGGGCCCAGCCACGCGTCTCGGCCCCATGCCGGGTCCGGTCGTAGGGGGTGCGCAGCAGGACGGCCGGGAAGGGGCCGTCACCGGCCGGGAGCCGGACGTCGGTGGCCAGTCCCCCCACCACCGTGCTGAACGCCGTCATCGGTCCCTCTTCGGCATCGCCGCGACGTGGGGCACCGGGAGGACGGGGTGCTCGGTGACGGTCAGCGTACGCAGGTCCACCCGTCGGAGGCGGCGCCGCGCCGGGAGTCCGGCCGACGCGGGGGCGCCGGTGGCCCACCGGCTGAGATCGTCCGCGAGCAGCGCCGTGAGCAGCGCGGCGGCGGGCGGGGAGAGGCTGACCGGTGTGCCGGAGGTACGAGGTCCGCTCCAGTAGGCGGCCAGTTCGCGGTGAGCGGGCGTGGCGGCGAGCCGACGGGACCGGACGTGCGCCGACGTGACGTCTCCGGGAGCGGCGGCCACCGGCTCGACGTACGCCTGCCAGCCCTCGCGGTGGCAGCGCAGCCACGCGACGCCGTACTCGGGCAACCGGTCGGCGGCGTCCCACCAGCCGTCGGGTACGGGCCCGTCCAGGCACCACACGACCGCGCAGGGGTTGCCGTCGAGCAGGTCCTCGATGCCCATCGGTGATCCGTCGGATGCGGTCACCGCCGACGTCGTGCGCGGCCGCGCGCCCAGGGCGACCAGGTGCGCGGCGAGCGGCTCGGTCAGCACCGGGTCGCCGAGGATCAAAACGTCCCGGCGAGCGGCGGGCCACAGCGAGGGCCGGGGCTCTTCCGTCAGATAGCCGGCCTCCTCGAACGCCCGCGCCAGGCGCTCCAGTTCCTCGTCCACCGGGGCTGTGGTCCCGCCCGTGAGCAGGGAGAGCAGGACGTCCTCGTTCGCGTCGACTGTCCGCACGGCGAAGAACTCTCCTCCCGGGGTACGGACGGCGAGTCCCCGCCCGGGCACGGCGACGACCTCAACACCGGGGACTAGTCGGTTGCGGGACACGGCGTTCCTCCTGTCAACGGGACCTGGGACGGGCGTGGGGGGGGGGGGGGGGGGGGGGGGGGGGGGGGGGGGGGGGGGGGGGGGGGGGGGGGGGGGGGGTTGTCTGTGGCCTTGGGGTGTTCCGCTAGTCTTGTTGGGTGGGGGGGGGA
>NZ_JBVIIM010000005.1:227822-234224 GCF_055569765.1 Streptomyces sp. NPDC031365
CTCCTCTGTCGCCCCACCCCCCCCCCCCCCCCCCCCCCCTCCCCCCCCCCCCCCCCCCCCCCCCCCCCCCCCCCCCCCCCCCCCCCACGGTCCGGGGCGGTGAGGCCCTTGCTTACTCCTCGGTGTCGTCGAAGGGGTTCTCGACGAGTGCGTTGGAGTGGGAGGCCGAGTCGTGAGCCAGCTGACCCGGGTCCGCGATCGGCGCGAAGACCTGCTCGTTGTCCATGAACTCTCCTTCATCAGCGGGGAGATACGGCGTTCGGATGAGCACCGTGACCACAATCTAATGAATCTGATTTTCATATTCAAGAGCGGGGAGAGGGTGATCCGGGTAACACACCGGCCAGTCGCCCTCGGGGTCCCGACCGACCCGGCCCGCCACCTTCAGCACGTCCGCCAGCAACCGCGGCGTCACGACCTCCTTCGGCGTTCCGTCGGCCACCACCCGGCCGTCGCGCAGGGCGACGATGCGTTCGGCGAACCGGGCGGCGTGGGCCAGGTCGTGCAGCACCATCACCACCGTGAGCCCGCGTTCCTCGCGCAGGCGGACCACGGTCCGCAGCACGTCGAGCTGGTGGTGCAGGTCCAGGTAGGTGGTCGGCTCGTCGAGCAGGAGAACGCGGGTGTCCTGGGCGAGCGCCATCGCGAGCCGGACACGTTGCCGCTCACCACCGGACAGCGCGTCGACGTCACGGTCGGCCCACTCCTCCACCCCGACGTCGCGCAGCGCCCGGTGCACGACGGGGTCGTCGCCCTCGCGCAGCATGCCCAGCGGGCCGCGCGCCGCGTACCGCCCCTGACGGACGAGGTGACGCACTGTCATGCCCGGTACGGCCGGAGCGGACTGGTGCAGCAGCGCCACCCTCCGTGCCGTGGCGCGTCTGGAGAGCCGCGCGAGGTCGTCCCCGCCGAGCAGCACGCGCCCTTCACCGGGTCGCAGCAGCCCGGCGGCCAGCCGCAGCAGGGTCGACTTGCCGCAGCCGTTCAGGCCGATGAGGGCGGTCAGTTCGCCCGGACGGACGGTCATGTCGACGCCCCGCAGCACGGGCCGTCCGGGGTAGCCGAAGTGGACCCCCTCAACGTGGATCCCCACGGACTCGGTCATGCTCTGTCCTTAAGTCGACTTCAGAACGTATGGCTCGGCGTGCGGCGCACGACGACCAGAAGCAGCGCGGCGCCGAGACAGGCGGTGAGCGCCCCGACCGGCAGCGTGAGCCGTTCCGAGCCGAGCACCGCGGCCAGCAGCCGCGAGGACAACTGCGCCGCCGCATCCGCCCCGCACACCACCACCGCGCCCGTCAGGGCGGCACCCGGAAGGCTCCTGCGCAGGTCCGCGCCGAACACGGCCACGGCCAGATGCGGGACGAGCAACCCGACGAAACCCAGCGCCCCGACGGCGGCCACCGCGCCCGCCGTCAGCGCGACCGCACACAGCAGGGCCAGGGTCCGGGCCGGGCGGGCGGAGAGGCCGGCGGCGAGGGCGGCGTCGTCCCCGCAGCGCAGCAGGGTCAACGGCCCCGTCAGGAGCCAGGCGGCGACGCCCCAGACGAGCGCCCACGGCCACAGCAGGTGCCAGTGCTCCCACACCCGGCCCTCCGTGGTGCCCACCAGCCACTGCACCACGCTGCCGAGTTCGCCCGGCTCCACGAGCAGCACCATGGCGGTGAGCCCGCCGAGCACCGCCGACACCAGCACCCCGTGCACGGCGGTCTGCGCGGGATCACCGCCCCCGCGGCCGGCGAGCAGCCACAGCAGCGCCGCTCCGGCACACCCGCCCGCGCACGCTGCGAGGACCACGGCCAGGGGCGAATCCCACCCGGCGAGTCCCAGGGCGGTCGCGGTGACGGCACCGAGCACCGCCCCCGGGGTCACGCCCGTCACCTCCGGCCCGGCCAGGGGATTGTGCAGGGCGGACTGCAGGACCAGCCCTGCCACGGCCAGACATGCGCCCGCGCAGAGAGCCACCAGCAGCCTGGGCAGGCGCAGTTGGAACAGGATGTGGCGTTCCGTCGCGTCACCGCCACCGTTGAGGACGTCCCAGGCCATACCCGGGGACATGCCGCGCCCGGCCACCAGTTCCACACCGGCGCACACGACGGCCAGTGCCGCGAGCGCCGTGACACGCCGGGTCACCCTGCGTCCTCCGTACCGGTTGTCCCGAGAGCCCGCGAGGGGGCACCGCCGGGCCCGGTAACCCGCAAGGGAGTACCGCCCGGCCCGGGGTCGCCCCTGCGAGCGTGGTTCGGTGCCCCGGCGCGGGGCACTTCGTGCGCCGCGCCGGAAGCCGTCCTCCGCGGTCCGGGCAGCGGCTCGCGGGCCGCTGCTGAAGCGGCCGGTCCGCGCCGGGCCGTCCGGCGGCGTCCGCCCGACCGCATCAGCGCGACACCGACCAACACCCCCAGCAGGGCCGTCCATGCACCGGCAGGCGTCTCCACGGGCGCCAGCGCCAGCCGGGCCGGGACATCGGCGACCATCACGACGACGGCGCCCCAGGCCGCGGACCAGGGGAGCCAGCGCACCGCCCCCGCCGCGGGATCGAACCAACGGCTCAGGTGCGGAGCGAGGAACCCCACCCAGGCGACGGGCCCGCACACCGCCGTCACCGGGGCGATCAGCACCACGGCGACGGCCAGCGCGGCCAGTCGGGCGCGCTGAGCGCGCACACCCAGCGCCTCCGCGTCCTCGTCACCCAGCCGCATCACCGACAGCACCGGCGCGCACAGCACGAGAGCGGGTACCGCGACGAGCAGCCACGGCCACAGGCCCGTCACGTCGTCCCAGGTCCGGGCGGAGAGGGAGCCGAGCAGGTAGCGGTAGATCAGCTGGAGGTCGAGCTGGTCGGCCATGACCATCAGGACGAGCAGCGCGGCCTGCAGCGCGGCCGCCACGGCGGCGCCGGTCAGCAGCACGGCGGACGGACTGCGGCCCAGCCCGGCGACGAGCAGCGTCAGCCCGCCGCCGAGCGCGGCGCCGCCGATGGCCAGCAGGGGGTGGAGGGCGGCGGGCAGCGAGAGAGTCAGCACCAGCGGAGCGGCCACCCCGAGCGCTGCCCCGGACGACACGCCCAGCATCTCCGGCACCGCCAGGGGATTGCGCAGCGCCTCCTGGAGCACCAGTCCGGCCGCCCCCAGACACGCTCCGGCGACGAGGGCCAGCAGTAGGCGGGGCACGCGGAGTTCGGTCACGACGATCCCGGCGAGGCTGGTGTCCCCGTCCGTCACCGCGGCGACCAGCCGGTGCGGGGGGACGCAGGGGGTGCCGAGGCTGAGCGCGCAGATGCCGGAGGCGGTCAGGAGTACGACGACCAGGAGTGGTTGCCACCTCTGTGCGGCGGGCGTCTGCCGCTGTCCGCCCGCCGCGGCGCGATCGGCCGCGACGGGCACCGAGAGGGACTTCCTCACCGCAGCGCGGCCGTGGCCTCGTCGATGACGAGGCCCAGCGAACGGGTGCCGCGCCCCTTGGCCCACACCTCTGAGTTCACCTCGTGGACGTCGCCGTTCTTCACTGCCGGGATCTTGCCCCAGAGCGGGTTCCCCGCGAGCTTCTCCGAGAGCTTGCCGTCCGCGCCGCCGAAGCTCATCGTCTCGACGAACAGCACGTCGACGTCCTGGGCGAGGATCTCCTCGAGGCTGTAACTGCCTTCCACACCACGGGACTTCCACGGGTAGTCGGCGATCTTGGGGAACAGGCTGGCGGCCACGTCGCCCTCCGGCGTCGCGACGCCGAAGTTCTCGTCACTGCCGTAGATGACGAGCGCGGTCTTCTCGCTCGGGGCCTTCTCGGCCTCGGCGAGCTTCGTCCGGAACGTCTTCTCCGCCTTCTCGCCCTGGACGGTCCGGCCGGTGAGCGCGGCGACGTCGCGCAGGTAACCCACGCTGTCCTGCCACGTCTCGGGCTGCATGGCCCAGAACGTGGTGGCACCCTTGAGCGCCGGGGTGAGCTTGCCGTGGGTGTCCCCGAGGCCGATGACGAGGTCGGGCTTGTGGGAGAGGATCGCCTCCACCTCCGGGGCGATGAATCCGCCGGGGACGACGTCGACCTCCTCGGACTTCTTCTCCCCCAGGAAGTCGGGGTGGGCGAGCAGCGTGCTGTTGGTGGCCGTCGGCACGATGCCCAGTTCCGTCAGGATGTCGTCGCACAGGGCGAACAGGCAGACGATCCGCTCGGGTTCCTTCTCCAAGGAGACCTTGACGCCGTTGGTGTCGGTCAACTCCGTCGAGGCCCTGATGGGTTCGACGGTCACCTCCGTCTTCGCCGCGGGCTTGGCCTTGTCACTCGCGGGTTCTTCGGAGGACGAGCCGCAGCCGACCAGGACGGAACCGATCGCCGCCGCGGCGATCCACCTGCGGACGGAACTCGACGGTGGGCGCAGCATCGATGCCCTCGCTTCTGTTTCAGGTACCGGGAACACACTGAAGATACATGATAATCATTTTCATCAACCCGGTTCCTGGAGGACTCATGCCCGCTGCCACCGCCACGCCCGTCCTGCTCGTCTCCGACCATGTGGCCGGATCCGTACACCTGGTGACCGTGCCGGACGGCGCCGTGGTGGGACGCCTCACAGGCCGTCATCTCTCCGAGCACGCCGGGTTCCTGGCGCTGCCCGGAGGGCGGGTGGCCTGTGTCGACGACCGCATCGGGGAACTGCTGGTGCTCGATCCCTTCGCCGAGCGACTCGTGGAACGCACGATCCCGGTCTCCGTGCCCGCCGAGCACCTCGCCTGTGACCCCTCCGGTCGCCGGCTGGCCGTCACCACGGGCCTCGGCAGGAACAGCGAACCGTGGTCGGACCTGCTGACGGTCGTCGACCTGGCCACCGGAGAAGCAACGCGGGTACGCACGCGCGTCGGCGAACCGGGCGTGACGGTGCTGGGCGACGGCGACCCGCTGCTCGTACTGCGGCACCGGGAGCCCGGGGCGCTGGCCACCCACCGGTTCGCGGACCTCCTCGCGGCTCCGCCCGGCTGCCCTCCGGTCACACCTCGCGCGGTTCTGCCGCTGCCGGACGACGGACACGGGGACGCGCAGACACCCGGCTCGGAGCACGTGTTCGCGGCCACGAGCGCGGGAGTGCACCGGGCCCGGAGGAAGGGCGACGCACTCGCCGCCGAGGCGGTCATTCCGTGGGGATCGGCCGCCCGGGGCTGGTACCTCCGGCTCGACACCCGGCGGCAGGCGTTGTGGACCACGCTACGCGGCGGTGACCCGGACCCGCTGCGATGGCCGGAGTGGACCAACCAGGCATGGCACCACGACCTGGGAACGGGCGGCACACTGCTCACGGACCTCGGTCCCGGACTCGTCTTCCGGCTGGCCCTCGCCCGGTGCCACACCGCCTTCACCCGGGTCCATCCCGACGGCGACGAGCTGATCCTCCTCGGCGCCGACCACATCATCCACCGCTCCCCCCTGCCGGCCATGGACGGTGCTCCGCGTCGCGGCGGCACCCCGTGGGAGGGTGTCCAGCGGCGAGCGGTGGCCGCCTCACCGGGCTCCGACTGGGTCGCCGTCACCCGGGGCGGCCACGGCGAGGTGCACATCGTCGACGCGGAGACCGGCCACGAGGCGGCCCGTCTGCGGCTGAGCACACCGCTGCATCACGGTGGCCACATGACACTGCGCGTCCGGAACGACGGTGCCGACGGTGATCCCGTGGGGCGGTGACGGCGTGTGCGGGCCTGCACGCCCCGGGCGTCCGGAACAACCGCTGCCCACAGGGGCGATGTACGGCACCGCGCCACACCGGCGTCCGTACGCCGCCTCCCTCATCGTGACCGACTGCCGAGTCCGGTCCCACGGGGCGGGGTCGGCGTCCGGCGACGACGCCCGACAACTCGCTGGTGCTCTCCGGCAGGGTGACGGAGGCGGTTGGCTTCCTCGTCCCGGGTCGACGGCGTGCAGCGCATTCCTGCCGGGCGCGCCATCGTTCGACAGCAGACGCGGCGGGCGCGGGAATCACGCGCCGGGGGGTTGGCCCCGGAGGCGGCGGGACGGGCGGAAGGAGGAGAGGTCGAGGATGCCGGGCGGATCCGTGAGGCCGGGGCCGCCGTCCTTGATCCACGTGGTGATGTCGGTGGTGGCGCCGGGGTCGTTGACCAAGCCGAGCCGGACGGGGCGGCCGCCGTTCCCGCGGCCTTCGCCGGAGGGTTGGACCACGACGACGTTGGCGCGCTCACAGGCGTCGAGGCAGTCGGCGACCCGTACGGTCGCCGTGCCGTCGAGGGCCTGGCGCAGGTCGCGGAGCTGCGCGGTGTGGTCGAGGCCGGGGACCTCGGGGGTGCCGCAGCAGCCGCGGCAGACGGTGACGGTGGGCCGTGGGGGGGGGGGGGGGGGGGGGGGGGGGGGGGGGGGGGGGGGGGCGAGCGGGTGCGTTTTTGGTGCGTGGGGGGGGTGTGTCCC
>NZ_JBVIIM010000005.1:234234-235146 GCF_055569765.1 Streptomyces sp. NPDC031365
TTCGACCGTCGGCAGGCTGATCGGGGTGGCCTGAGGCCGGAACCCGCGGGGGCAACCACACCCCGCCGCGGGGGGGGGCGGGTGGTCCGCCCCCCCCCGGGGGCGGGGCCCCCACGGCGGGTGCGCCGGCTCACACGGTGTCCTTGGTGAGTCGGGGCCAGGCGGCCTCGCGCAGCAGGCGCAGGCCGTTGAGGCCGACGATGACGGTGGAGCCCTCGTGTCCGGCGACACCGAGGGGCAGGGGGAGGGTGCCGACCAGGTCCCAGGCGACCAGGACGGCGATGAACGCCCCGGCGATGACCAGGTTCTGCAGGACGAGCCGGCGTGCGGTGCGGGAGAGCTGCACGATCGAGGGGATGGCGGCGAGCTCGTCGCGGACAACGACGGCGTCGGCGGTTTCCAGGGCGAGGTCGGAGCCGGCCGTGCCCATCGCGATCCCGGCGTGCGCGGCGGCCAGCGCGGGGGCGTCGTTGACGCCGTCCCCCACGACCAGCACCTTGCGTCCCTGGGCTTCCCACTCCTTGACGGCAGCCACCTTGTCCTGGGGCAGCAGTCCGGGGCGGACCTCGGTGATGCCGACCTCGGCGGCCAGGCGCTCGGCGGCGCGTTCGTTGTCGCCGGTCAGCAGAAGAGGGGTGCGGCCGGTCAGGCGGGTGAGGGCGGCGACGGTGGCCGCCGCGTCCGGCCGCAGCCGGTCCGCGATCCCCAGCACGCCCACCGGGGTGCCGTCGCGCAGGACGACGACCGCGGTCCGGCCGGCCTCCTCCAGTTCGGCCACCACCTCCCGGTGCTGCTGGTGGGGGGCCCCCCCCCCCCCCCCGGGGGGGGGGGCCCCCACCCACGCGCGCCCCTCTCCAGGTGGGGTGGAGCCCCCCCCCCAGGGGGGGGGGGGGCAAGCCAAACTAGGCAGGG
>NZ_JBVIIM010000005.1:235156-279693 GCF_055569765.1 Streptomyces sp. NPDC031365
GAAACCCCACCCCCCCCTCCCCCCCCCCCCCCCCCCCCCCCCCCCCCCCCTCTCTCCCCCCCCCCCCCCCCCCCCCCCCCCCCCCCCCCCCCCCCCCCCCCCCCACGACCGTGCGACCGTCGACGGTGGCGGTGACCCCCTGCCCCGGGGTGGAGGTGAAGCCATCGACGTCGGCCAGGGGCAGGCCGCGTTCGCGGGCGGCGGTGACCACGGCCTTGCCGAGGGGGTGCTCGCTGGGATGCTCGGCGGAGGCCGCCAGCGTGAGGAGCGCATCCTCCTCCAGGCCGCTGCCGGGAAGGGGGCGCAGGTCGATGACGTGGGGGGTGCCTTCGGTGAGGGTGCCGGTCTTGTCCAGGGCGACGGTGTCGATCCGTCCGAGGCGTTCCATGACGACGGCGGACTTGGCGAGCACGCCGTGGCGGCCGGCGTTGGCGACGGCGGACAGCAGCGGCGGCATGGTGGAGAGCACCACCGCGCACGGCGAGGCCACGATCATGAACGTCATGGCCCGCAGCAGCGCCGAGGAGAAGGTGTCGCCGAAGGCGAGCGGAACGGCGAAGACGGCGAGGGTGGCGATGACCATGGCGATGGAGTAGCGCTGCTCGATCTTCTCGATGAACAGCTGGGTAGGGGCCTTGGTCTCGGAGGCTTCCTCGACCATCTTCACGATCCGGGCGATCACCGAGTCCGCCGGATCGCGCTCGACCAGCACCCGCAGGGCGCCCGTGCCGTTGACGGTGCCGGCGAACACCTCGTCCCCGCTCTGCTTGGAGACCGGCAGCGGCTCGCCGGTGATGGTGGCCTGGTCCACGTCACCGACCCCGTCGAGGACCCGGCCGTCCGCGCCGATCCGCTCACCGGGCCGGACCAGGATGGTGTCCCCGGCCGCCAGCCGCCCGGTGTCCACCGTCTCCTCGGTGCCGTCCGGCAGAAGCCGGGTGGCGGTGGTGGGCGCGAGGTCGAGCAGACCGCGCACGGAGTCGGCGGTCCGGGCGGTGGCGACCGCTTCCAGGGCGCCGGAGGTGGCGAAGATGACGATCAGCAGCGCGCCGTCGAGGACCTGGCCGATCGCGGCGGCCCCGAGGGCGGCGACGACCATCAGCAGGTCCACATCCAGCGTCCTTGCCTTCAGGGCCCGCAAACCCTCCCAGCCCGGTTCCCAGCCGCCGGTGACGTAGGTCCCGGCGAACAGGGTGCCCCACAGCCATGCCGGGCCGTCCAGCAGGTGGACCGGCAGCGCGAGGAGGAACAGCACCAGCGCCGCGAGCGCCCAGCGGGCCTCGGGCAGCGCGAGCAGGCGGGTGCGGCGCCGGGACAGTACCGGAGGCGCGGCGCCGGCGGGCGGCGCGGCGCGCTGATCCAGGACGGAAGACATGACGGAACAACCCTTCACGGGCGGGACGGGGCTACGCCCTACCGTACATGAACATCTGAACAGGTCTTCAGGTGTTATCGGTATGATGGGGGAATGGGTCACGGACGCGACACCACCGCCGGCAGCGCCACCACCCGCAGCCGCCTCGACGCGGTCGGCACCGCCGACGTCGCCGCCACCCTCCAGGCCCTCGCCACGCCCTCCCGGCTCCACATCCTGGCCCGCCTCCAGGAAGGTCCCTGCTCGGTCGGAGACCTCGCCGAAGCCGTCGACATGGAAGCCTCCGCCTGCTCCCACCAGCTCCGGCTGCTGCGCAACCTCGGCCTGGTGACCGGCGAGCGGCAGGGCCGCTCCATCGTGTACTCGCTCTACGACGACCACGTCGCCGAGCTCCTCGACCAGGCCCTCTACCACGTCGAGCACCTGCGCCTGGGTCTGCGCGACACCCCGGCCCCCGCGGCCGCCCCGGCCGATGGGCACTGAGCAGGGGAAGCTACCGGGCGCCACAGCTCTGTTCGCCGTCGTCGTCCAGCTCCGGCGGGTCCGGGTCGCGCGGCAGGCGTGACCGCGACCACCACCAGCGCCCTGGCCGCCGCCGGGCGGACCCGCGGCAGCCTTGCCGTAGCGGTCACGCACAGCGACCACGAGGGCTCACCGCACCAGCGGCCACGCGAACGCTCCCGGGCCGAACGTAGGTGCCGAGGGCACGCGGCGCCCGTGTCGACGCATGCCGATGGCCCCGCGCCCTGAACGGACCAGCTCGCTTCGCGGTCGCGGAGACGGTGGCCGACCCCGCGAGCGGCGACCGGCCCCACCGGCTCGTCATCGGACACCACGGGATCGGCGGCGTCCGGGTCGTAGCCGTGCGCGGCGAGATCGACCACGGCGTCTCGGACGTCCTCTGCGAGGCCCTGCTGCTCCGGGATCTGCGAGCATGGGCCTTATGGATGCGCGGAGCAGGAACCACGTGCGGGTGACCGGGCGTGCCGCCGGTGCGCCGGTGGTGATGCTGGCGCACGGGTTCGGGTGTGATCAGAACTTGTGGCGTCTGGTGGTGCCGGCCCTGGAGCGTGACTTCACCGTCGTTGTCTTCGATCATGTGGGTGCGGGGCAGTCGGACCTGTCGGCGTGGAACGAGGAGCGGTACTCGTCGGTCGAGGGGTATGCCGAGGATGTGCTGGAGCTGTGCCGGGAGCTGGCGCTCGGCCCGGTGACGTTCGTGGGGCATTCGGTGAGCGCCATGATGGGTGTGCTGGCCGCCGTGCGGGAGCCCGCGGCATTCGCCGGGCTGGTGCTGCTCGCACCTTCGCCGTGTTTCGTCGACGACCCGGCGACCGGCTACCGGGGCGGGTTCAGCGCTGATGACATCCAGGAGCTGCTGGAGTCGCTGGAGGCGAACTACCTGGGCTGGTCCGGCGCGATGGCCCCGGTCATCATGGGCAATCCCGACCGGCCGGAGCTGGGTGAGGAGCTGACCAACAGCTTCTGCCGCACCGACCCGGACGTCGCCCGGGTCTTCGCCCGGGTGACGTTCCTGTCCGACAACCGTACCGACCTCGCCGAGGTGGGTGTTCCCACGCTGGTCGCCCAGTGCTCCAACGATGCGATCGCACCGCCCGAGGTGGGCGCGTTCGTCCACGCGCAGATCCCGCACAGCCGCCTGATCACGCTGAACGCCACCGGACACTGCCCCCAGCTCTCCGCCCCCGAGGAGACCGCCGCGGCCATCGCCGCATTCGCGGGAGCCGTCCAATAATGTGCACAGCCAGCGACGAAGAAGGCGGGGGCCCGGAACAGGGCGAGAGCTTTTCGGATGAGGAGGCACAGTTCGCCGCTCTGCTCGAGGACAGTGCCGAAGATCTGTACGAGCGGGCGCCATGCGGCTATCTGTCCACGCTGCTGGACGGCCGGATCGTCAAGGTCAACGCCACCTTGCTGGACTGGCTCGGCTACCGGCGCGGCGACCTGGTGGGCCGCAGGCACTTCTCCGAGCTGCTCACCGTCGGAGGCAGGCTCTACCACGAGACACACTTCGCCCCGCTGCTGCGGATGCAGGGCGAGATCAGCGGTATCGCCCTGGAGCTGAAGGCCGCCAACGGCTCGCGCCTGCCGGTCCTGGTCACGTCCACGGTGAAAACCGGCGACGACGGGCAGCCGCTGCTGATCCGTACCACCGTCGTCGATGCCCGCGACCGCCGCGCCTACGAAGCGGAACTGCTGCGCGCCCGCCAGGAAGCCGATCAGGAACGCGAGCGCCTCCAGCAGCTGGCCGCCACCCTGCAACAGACTCTGCTACCGCCGGTGCTGGTGAACGTACCCGGCCTGGACGTCTCGGCGTACTACCACATCGCCTCCATCGACGAGGTCGGCGGCGACTTCTACGACCTCTTCCCCCTGTCCGCCGGCTCCTGGGGCCTGTTCCTGGGCGACGTGTGCGGCAAGGGCGCCGCCGCCGCGGTCATCACCTCCCTGGCCCGCTACAGCCTGCGCGCCGCCGCCGTCTACGACCCCGACCCGGTCGCCGTCCTCGCCAACCTCAACACGGTCCTCAACCACGAGTACGAGGGCACCGACCCCCGCTTTTGCACCGTCATCTTCGGCCTGCTCACCCCGGACCCCGAGCGGGGCGGCTTCCACATCACCCTGGCCAGCGGCGGCCACCCGCCCGCCCTGCTGATGCGGGCCGACGGCACCGCCGACTACCTGCCCACCCCCGGCGGGCAGCTCATCGGCGTCCTGTCCGACGCCCACATCGCCACCACCGACATCCACCTCGCCAACGGCGACACCCTGCTGCTGCACACCGACGGCCTCACCGAAGCCCACATCAACGCCACCGCCGGCAACGCGGAACGCTACGGCGACGAAGCCCTTCTCGACTTCGGCCGCGCCCTCGCACCCACCACGGCGTCCGCCACCATCGGCGCGATCCGCGACCTGCTCGACACCTTCGGCACCGGCGTGGACGACGACACGGCCGTCCTAGCCATCCACGTGCCCCGGCTTCCCGGTGAAGAGCAGGAGTGACCCAGCACCCGGCCCTCCGCACCCGCACCATCCCCGCCGGAACGGTCATCGCGCTCGCCGGGGAACTGGACCACCACACCGCCGACGACGTCCGCAATGCGCTGCCCAGGCTCTCCCTGCATGCGGGTCAGCAGCTCGTCCTCGACCTCGGCGGCCTCAGCCTCCGCAGGGGCACCGCACGGAGCCGATGGAGCGCCGACGCGTGCGGTCCGCGGGGAAAGCAGCCCTCCTGCGTGGTGCCGTGCTTCTCCTGTCACCCCTCGATCGCTGCCCGCACCGGGCGGGGCAGCGGGACCTCGCGGAACGGCCCCGCCCCCCGATGCTCCGGCTCCGGCGGCCGATCCCCGCAAGGCGGCCGGACCACGGGAGTGATCGGCTCAGCCGCCGCTCTTGCGCCGGAACGACCGCTGGTTCGCGGCCGGGCCGTGCGCCGCCCGCACCTTCGACGCGTTGGGATTGGCGGCGGCATCGGCGGAGTCCGCCTGCGCACCGCGCTTGCGCGCCAGGGCTTCGCGGAACTTGCGCTTGAGGTCGTAGTTGCCGTCGCTGTCCGGCGCCAAGGGGGGCGTCTCGGGGTCGGTCGGCTCCGAACCTTCCGTGGCTGTGGGCTCTGCGGTCATGGTGACCTCCTGGGTTCGGGCGGGGTGGTGAAAGCACAGCTTGTCATGCCGGGCGTGGTGCGGGGCACCGGCAACGTCATCCCGCCACATTTCGGCGGATGTGCCTCTCCCGGATTCCAAGGACGTTCGCTTCGTAGGGGGAGAGGCACAGGCGGGCCGCGGGCCGGGATGCGCCGTGAGCCCGTGGACGGGAGACCGGCCGGCGGTCCGGCCCTCAGCCGCTGCGGCGCACGCGGGCGGCCTTGCGGGCCTCGACGAGCTTGCGGGCCTCGCCGGCCTTCCGGGACTTGCCGCCTGCGGCACGGGAGGTGTCCTTGCTGGTGCCGAGGCCACGGAAGGGAGCGTTGGTGTTCTTGGGCCGGAGGGCGGCGGGCCCGCCGTCGAGCGGGGTCCCGGAGGGTGCCTTGGCGCCGGTGATCCGGCTCAGCTCCGCCTCGCCCGAGCGCACCTTGGTGACGGTCGGCTCGATGCCGGCCCCGGCCATCATGCGGCTGACCTCGCGGCGCTGGCCCGTCAGGACGAGTGTGACCACGCTGCCGGACTCACCGGCGCGGGCTGTGCGGCCCGCCCGGTGCACGTAGTCCTTGGGGTCGGTGGGCGGGTCGACGTTGACCACGAGATCGAGGTCGTCGACGTGCAGGCCACGGGCCGCGACATTGGTCGCCACCAGAACGGTGACCTGTCCGTTCCTGAACTGCGCCAGGGTCCGTGTGCGCTGTGGCTGGGACTTGCCGCTGTGCAGGGCCCCGGCGTGCACCCCGCTGGCCCGCAGATGCCGGGTGAGCTGGTCGACAGCGTGCTTGGTGTCGAGGAACAGCAGGACCCGGCCGTCGCGGGCGGCGATCTCCGTGACGACGGCGTAGCGATCAGGTCCGTGGACGACCAGAACGTGGTGCCGCATCGTCGTGACCGTGCCCGCGGACGGGTCGACCGCGTGGACGACGGGGTCGTGGAGGTAGCGGTGGACCAGCTGGTCGACATCGCGGTCCAGCGTGGCCGAGAACAGCATCCGCTGACCGTCGGACCGCACCTGGTCGAGGACGTCGACCACCTGCGGCAGGAATCCCAGGTCGCACATCTGGTCGGCCTCGTCCAGCACGGTGATCCGTACCCGTTCCAGGCGGCAGGCGCCGCGCTCGATCAGGTCGTGCAGGCGTCCGGGGGTGGCGACGACCACCTCGGCTCCCTGGCGCAGCGCGGCGACCTGCCGGCCGATCGACATGCCGCCGACGACCGTGGCCATCCGCAGCCGCAGCGCCTCGGCGTACGGCGTCAGCGCCTGGGTGACCTGCTGGGCCAGCTCCCGGGTGGGCACGAGGACCAGAGCGAGGGGCTGCTTCGGTTCGGCGCGCCGCCCGGCCGTACGGGTCAGCAGCGGCAGGCCGAAGGCTAGCGTCTTGCCCGATCCGGTGCGCCCGCGTCCCAGGACGTCGCGCCCCCGAAGGGCATCGGGCAGTGTGGCGGCCTGGATGGGGAAGGGTTCGCGCACCCCGAGTTCGCTCAGTGTCCGCAGCAGTTCGCCCGGCAGTTCCAGACCGGCGAAGGAGACGGCCGTGGGCGGCGCCGGGGTCGTGGCCCCGGGCCGGGCGGTACCGCCGTGGGCGATGCCGGAGTCATCGGGATGCTTCATGAACAGGCCTTCCGCAGGAGAACGTACCGAGGAAGGCCCGGCAGGACTGAACAGCCCACGCACCAGGGGAACCGAACAGGCAGAATCGCCCACCGCGACGACCACGCAAACGCAAGACACTAACACAAGGCATCGCATCGCGACATGCCCGGACACCGGCGCCCCGAGCCACCGTCACATCCGGTGTCGCGGCCTCGACCGAACCGCACGAGGAACCGCCGGCCGACCCGGTCCACCGGCTCGCGCCGCCGACCTGAAGCCTCCGCCGGCGGCTCCGGTACGCCGCGTCACCCATCCGTCGGCCGGCCGCCCGTCACGCGCAGCGGGTAGTGGGGCCCCGGTTCGGCGAGGTAGCGGGCGTCCCGGTGCCGTGCTGAACTGAGCGGAGTGCGCGTCACCGCGGCGCCGGTGGGGCCCGTGGTGTGACATGACCGGCATGCAGGCGCACGTCACGACGCGTGACATTGAGGATGTGGAGGCGACTCATGGCGGAGTCGCGGGACGACGAGCAACTCGGTCTGCGCCTGACGGCCGTAGCGGTGCTGGGGTTCGTGCTGATCATTCCGCCGTTCTTGGCGCGGTTCGATCGCGTGGGCCAGGTGTTCGGCGTCCCCGTACTCGCGGCCTACCTGTTTCTCGTGTGGGCGATCGTCATCGGCCTGGTCGCCGTGATCGGCGGCAGATCGAGGTAGGCAGTGCTCCAGACCTGGTTCATCGTCGCCGTCTCGGCCGGGTACCTCGGCCTGCTCTTCGCCGTGGCCTTCTACGGTGACCGGCGGGCGGATTCCGGCCGGAGCGTCATCAACAATGCCACGGTCTACGCGCTGTCCTTCGGCGTGTACGCCACCTCGTGGACGTACTACGGCAGCGTCGGATGGGCCGCCAGGGCCGGAGTCGGCTTCCTGCCGATCTACCTGGGGCCGACGATCATGCTCGCGCTGGGCTGGCTGGTACTGCGCAGGATCATCCGGATCAGCCGCCGGCACCGGGTCACCTCGCTGGCCGACTTCGTCTCCGCCCGCTACGGCAAGAGCACCGCACTGGGCGCTCTGGTGACGGTCATCGCTGTGGTGGGGGTCATTCCCTACATCTCACTGCAGCTCAAGGCCGTCTCCATCACCTTCGCGACCATTCGGCGCCACCCCGAGATCACCTCCGCCCCGGAACTGAGTCATATCCCGGTGCTGCAGGACACCGGGCTGTACGCGGCGCTGGTGCTCGCCGCGTTCACCATCCTCTTCGGCACCCGTCATCTGGACGCCACCGAGCACCACGAGGGCATGGTCGCCGCCATCGCGTTCGAGTCCGTGGTCAAGCTCGTGGCATTCCTCTCCGTCGGGATCTTCGTGGTCTTCTGGATGTTCAGCGGGTTCGACGACCTGTTCTCCCGGGCGGCGGACGCGGGCCACACCACGCTGTTCACGCTGCGTGGGCAGACCGGCTACGGCTCCTGGGTCTGGCTCATGGTGCTGTCCATGCTGGCGATCGTGCTGCTGCCCCGCCAGTGGCAGATCAGCGTGGTCGAGAACGTCGACGAGAGGCACCTCAAACGGGTGTTGTGGCTGTTCCCGCTGTACTTGCTCATGATCAGTGCCTTCGTCCTCCCGATCGCGGCAGGCGGGCTTCTGCGGTTCGGGAAGGGGGCCGACGCCGACACCTACGTGCTGACCCTGCCGATGGCCGGAGGCCAGGGGGCACTCGCGCTGTTCGTCTTCATCGGTGGTCTCAGCGCGGCCACCAGCATGATCATCGTCGAGACGATCGCGCTCAGCACCATGGTGTCGAACTCACTCGTGATGCCGCTGCTGCTGCGCAGCAAGTCCAGGCTGGCGCACCGGGACAACCTCGCCGGGCTGGTCCTGGGGATTCGCCGGGCCGCCATCGTGCTGATCCTGCTGCTCGGGTACGCGTACTTCCGGGTCGCGGGCGAGGAGACGGCACTGGTGTCGATCGGCCTGGTCTCGTTCGCGGCTGTGGCACAGTTCGCGCCCGCCATCCTGGGCGGCCTGTTCTGGAAGGGCGGAACCCGCCGGGGCGTGCTGGCCGGCCTGGTGGCGGGGTTCGTCGTGTGGGCGTACACGCTGGTGCTGCCGACCTTCGCCGATGCCGGGCTGCTGTCCTCTTCGTTCTTGCGGGAGGGCCCGCTCGGCATCGGGCCGCTTCGGCCGGAGCAGCTGTTCGGCATGCCGGCGATGGACCCGATCAGTCACGCGATGTTCTGGAGTGCGCTGGTGAACGTCGGCGGGTATGTCGTCGTCTCGCTCGCGGACCGACCGGGCGCTGCCGAGCGGGCGCAGGCGGTGCAGTTCGTCGGGGTCCCCGAGGAGCCCTTCAGGGAGCGACGCTGGCAGGTCCGTGCCACGGTCGGCGAACTGCAGACCCTGCTGGAACGCTTCCTGGGGCGGGAGGGCGCCCAGCGCGTGTTGCTCTCCTCCCCGGGAGGCAGAGCCGGCTCACCGGCAGCCGAAGCGTCGCCGGAGCTGGTCCACCACGTGGAGGCCCAGCTCGCCGGTTCGGTGGGCGCCGCGTCCGCGAGGCTCGCGGTCGCCGCGGTCGCCGGAGAGGAGGAGGTCGGCACCGAAGAAGTGATGCAGATGATCGGCGAGGCGTCACAGAGGGTCGAGCTGGTCCGGTGGCGACTGAAGTTGCTCTACGACGCGACCGGCGGCATCGGCACCACGTTGGACGTGACCCGTACGGCCGAAGAGCTGGCGCAGGTCGCGGTTCCGCGCTTCGCCGACTACGTCGCCGTCGACCTGGCCGAGTCCGTGCTGCGCGAGGAGGAACTGGGGGCGGACGGCGCCAACACCGGCAGTAAACGGATGCAGCGCGCGGCCGTCAGCGGCATCCGCGACGATGCTCCCCTGTTCGCCGTCGGCGACCGGATGACGTTCGCGCCGTCCTCCCCGCAGGCCCGCGCCGTCGAGAGCGGCCTGGCGGTCCTGGTGCCTCATCTGCGTGATTCCACGCAATGGCAGGAAGTGGACCTGGACCCCGCGCGGGGCTCCCGCGTCATCGACTACGGGATCCATTCGCTCATCACGGCACCGCTGTCCGCCCGCGGCGTGCTGCTGGGCATGGTCCACTTCTGGCGCTCCGAGAGGCCCGAGCCCTTCGATCAGGACGATCTCTCCCTCGCGGCCGAACTGGCCACCCGGGCCTCCGTCTCCGTCGACAACGCGCGCCGCTACACCCGCGAGCACGGCTTGGCCGTGGCGCTGCAGCGGAGACTGCTGCCCCGCGGGCTGCCCGAACAGAACGCCGTCGAGGTCGCTTCCCGTTACCTCCCCGCACAGGCAGTCGGCGGCGACTGGTTCGACGTCATCCCGCTGCCGGGCGCCAGGGTGGCGCTGGTCATGGGGGACATCGTCGGGCACGGACTGCATGCCGCAGCCACCATGGGGCAGCTGCGTACCGCCGTGCACAACTTCTCCACGCCACTGGACCTGCCACCGGAGGAACTCCTCAGCCACCTCGACGAGCTGGTCACCCTGATCGACCAGGACGCGATCACGGCCGGCGACAAGACCACAGTCACCGGCGCCACCTGCCTGTACGCGGTCTACGACTCCGTGTCCGGCACCTGTGTCATCGCCAGCGCCGGTCACCCGCCGCCCGCGCTCGTACATCCCGACGGGAGGGTGGAGTTCCTGGACGTGCCGCCGTGCCTTCCCCTGGGCATCGGCGGGCTGCCCTTCGAGGCCACCGAGCTGAGTCTGGCCGAGGGCAGCAGGCTCGTCCTGTTCACGGACGGCCTCGTGGAGCGCCGCGCCCTGGACATCGACATCGGTCTCCGGCTGCTCCGCGAGACGCTGGCGCGCGCGGACCCGTCGCCCGAGGGGACCTGCGACGCCGTGCTCGACGCCCTGCTCCCCGAGCCCCGGAGCGACGACATCGCACTGCTCGTCGCCCGTACACGGATGCTGGGGCCGGGGCAGGTCGCCGAGTGGGACGTGGAGCGCGATCCCGCCGCCGTTCGCCGGGTACGCGCTGCCGTCTCCGCCCGGCTCATGGAGTGGGAGCTGGAGGATCTCGTCTACACCACGGAGCTGATCTGCAGCGAACTGATCACCAACGCCGTGCGCCACGCCACAGGGCCGATCAAGGCGCGGTTGATCCGCGACCGTGCGCTCATCTTCGAGGTCTCCGACCACAGCAGCACCTCACCGCATCTGCGTTACGCGGCCAGCATGGACGAGGGCGGACGGGGCCTCTTCCTCGTGGCCCAGTTCGCCGAGCGCTGGGGCACGCGCTACACCAAGGAGGGCAAGGTCATCTGGGCGGAGCAGACAACACCGGGGACACTCGGCGGCTGACCGGCGTGGCCCGCGGAACCGGCTGCCCCCGCTGTCCGACCGTGGCCCACTGCTCGGCGTGGTCAGCGAACGAAGTCGGGCGGCGTGGTCTGGAGCAGCCGCGGGTCGGGGGCGTCACCGGACATCGCGAGGACACCCCTGAGGACGCGGACAAGCCGGAGCAGGCCACGCGGGCTGCGCCTGTCGACACCGCGGATGAGCTGCTTGAGGATGGTCAGCTGGTCGAAGTAGACCCGCTCGGTGACGAGGTTCTCGTGCTCGTCGAAGACGAAGTACGCCGTCATGCGGGTGCGGTGTTCCGACCCGGTCGGCGGAATCCTGCCGAGCGGCCCTTTGTGCGTGCCCCGCAGCCAGAACTCCACGATCACCGCATCGACGCTGTGCCGGAACGCGATGATCTCGTGGTCCTGGTCGGGGAAGGCCACCCGCGTGTCACGGTAGTACTCGCGCACGGCGCCGTCGCCGTCGTGCACGGTCATCTGGGCGACGAGCTCGTAGTGCGGATGCGGGAACGTGGACAGGGTGGCGTCCCAGTCCTGGCGCACCTCGTCACGGAAGTGGTCGAGCACGACCTTCTCGCGGGCGCGCAGAACCTCCTCGGACGGCAGGACGAATCGCGACATGGTGGAACCTCCTCGGATGGGGTGGACGCCGTGGGAGATGCGGCCCGTCTGACTGAACGTGTGGACCAGTGCCGGGGTTCATCCGGGAGCCAGGTTCAGGTAGTCCTGGTTGTTCCAGATACGGTAGGAGCCCTGGAACTCTTCGCGGGCTATGCGGCCCAGGTCACCCTTGCCGTACAGCACGTACTCGTTGATCCGTACGCCGCTGCTCCAGGGCAGTTCCAGGGAGAAGGCCCGGAAGCCCTTCTGCTCGACCAGGTGACGCAGGACCCGGTGCTTCATCCGGAAGAAGTCCCCGGAGCCGTGGGTGGCCTCGCCCAGACCCACCACCTCGGCGTTCCCCACCATGCGGCCCAGCGCGTCCAAGTCCCGCAGCGTGCCGTGGGGTTCGGTGCTTCTCAGTGTGTGGGCGCTGCGCTCGATCACGTGGACCACGCTCGTCGCGCTCCGGCCGGAGGAGTGCCTGGGCATGTCGGCGGTGGCCGGCGTGGCCACCGCCGACATGCCCAGGGAGAGGAGGAGGGCCGAGGAGAGCACTGCTGCCTTGCGTGGTGTCATGCCAGTAGCTTTCCGTGCGCGGGGAGACCCGCACCAACCCCCAGGCTGCCTTCCTGTGAGTACCGCAGGCGCTACCGGACGCGGTGTCGGCGGGCGTCCGTGATGCGCCCCGGACGCGGCGACGGCGGCCGGGGCGAGCTCGAGGGTGCTGCTTCCGCCTGGCCACCAGGGCGGGGATCACGGTCGCCGCACTCTCCGAGGACGGGCACAAGAGGGCGGTGAGGTGCACGTCGGCACGATGCACCGCCACAAGGGTCTCGGGTATCGGAAGCCGGCCATCGTCGGCGCCCGCGACGGTGTCATCCCCCGCACGGCTCTCGGCGAGCGCTACCGCGTCACCGGTCCCCGGCGCTGTGCCCGCGAGGAACCCGGAGCACGCTCGCTGCCCACGGTCTCGCCGTACTGGGCGCCGGGCGTCCTTGTGCCGGGGTCCGGGGTTCGGGGCCGCCGCCGGCCGGCCCCGCGTCGTAGGCGCCGGCCGCCCGTCGACGGCCGGCGGGCCGGAATCGGCCCGTCGACGCGACGACCTGGTGCAGCGTGCTCAGCCTCCCGCTCCGAGGTCGAAGACGATGCGGGCCTTGACCTGACCGTGCAGGACCTCGTCGATGGATTCGTTGACGGAGGTGAGCGGGCGGGTCTCCTGGATGACCCTGGTCCGGCCGGCCGCGTGGAGTTGGAAGACCTCGGCGAGGTCCTGGCGGGTGCCGACGATGGAGCCGATCACCGAGGTGCCGTTGAGCACGGTGTCGAAGATGGGCACCTGGATGGTCCCGTGGGCGGGCAGGGCGACCATGACGAGCTTTCCGCCGCGTCGCAGGCCGGAGTTGACTGCTTCGAAGGCGGCCGGGTTCACGGCGAGGGCGAGGGCGGCATGGGCGCCTCCGTGCCGCCTGAGCTCCGCGCCGACGTCCTGGGTGCGGGCGTCGATGAGGATGTCCGCGCCGAGTTCCCGGGCGAGTTCGAGCTTGTCGTCGGTGACGTCGATGGCCGCGACGGTGGCGCCGGCGATCTTCGCGTACTGGACCGCCAGGTGGCCGAGTCCGCCGATGCCGGAGATGGCGACGAGCTGGGCGGGCCGGACGTCGGCGACCTTCAGAGCCTTGTAGGTGGTGACGCCCGCGCAGGTCAGCGGGGCGGCGTCGACGGCGCTGACGCCCTCGGGCACGGGCTGCGCGAAGTCGGCCCATGCCAGCATCTTCTCGGCGTAGCCGCCGTCACAGCCGTAGCCGGTGTTGACCTGGCTCTCGCACAGCGTCTCCCAGCCGGACAGGCAGTGCTCGCACCGCCCGCACGCGCTGCCCAGCCACGGCACGGCGACCCGTTGACCGACGGCGAGGTGCGTGACGCCTTCGCCGAGCTTCTCGACGAGGCCGACACCTTCGTGGCCGGGCACGAAGGGTGGAGTGGGCTTGACGGGCCAGTCACCGTGCGCGGCGTGGATGTCGGTGTGGCACAACCCCGACGCCTCCACGCGGACGCGGACCTGGCCGGGGCCGGGCTCGGGATCGGGGCGCTCCTCGATGACCAGGGGTTTTCCGAACTCCCGTACGACCGCTGCCTTCATGATGTGCTCGCTTCTCTTGCGTGGTGGAACGCGTCAGTCGTGTGCGACGACGGCGATGGGAGCGGTGGAGTGATGCAGCACCGCGTGGGTGACGGCACCGATGTGGGCGCCGAAGGGACCGCGGCGTATGCGCCGGCCCACGACGACGAGGGAGGCGTCACGGGAGGCGTCGATCAGGAGGGCGGCGGCGCTGCCCGGGCGGGAGATCTCCACGACCGGCACGTCCGGGTACTTCTGCCGCCAGGGACGCAATGCCACGGCGAGTGCGTCGGCCCTCTCGCGGGCGAACTCCTCATGGGGCTCGAAGCCCGAGCCCACGGTGTAGACGGAGTACGGCGACGCGTTCCAGGCCTGAACGACGCGCACGTCCGTGGTGCGACGCTGTGCCTCCTGGAAGGCGAAGTCGATGACGGTGTCGTCGGAGCCTTTGGCGTCCAGGCCGAGCACGACCGGCCGGAACGCGGTGGCGGCGGACGGGACACCGGCCGGGTCCAGCGCGTGTTCGTCCGCGGCCTGTGCCCCGGCGCGCACCAGGACCACGGGCACCTCGGTCCGGGCGACCACGGCCTGCCCGACGGACCCCACCAGGAATCCGCCCAGCCCGCTCAGCGCACGGGATCCAAGAACCAGCAGCTCCGCGTCACGAGCGACCTCCACCAGGATGTCGGAGGGCGTGCCGGAACGGTGCTCGGTGCGCACCTCGACCCCGGGGTGACGCAGCCCCAGGTCCTCCGCTGCCTCGCGGGGGATCCGCTCGGTCCACTGCTGGGTCTCCGCACCCAGGAGCGGAGCCTGGGCGATCGGCTCCGGCACCGGCTGCCACACGTGAACCAGCCGGACCGGCAGGCCGCGCAGTTCCGCCTCGCGGGCCGCCCACTCGGCACCGGCGCGGCTCTCGGCCGAGCCGTCGAGTCCTACGGTGATCGTGCGGGCCATGGTGCCCTCCTCCAGTATCGGTGCTCCGGCTACAAGCGTCTCGTAGGACGGATTCTCGGACCAGGGGCTCCTGGCCCCCCTCCAGGACCGACCGGCCCCACCGGTGCGCCGGTGCGGTGCGCCCGTCGGCGAGCCCGGGGGCGTACTTCGCCGCACCGGCAGCAGGCGTCTGGCCCGATGGTGGTAAGGAACATCGGTGCGCGCTGGGAGAGGTCTCGCTGCCCGCGCTCCCCGCTCCTGCGGACCCGGCCGGCGTGACGCCGCCGTCCGGGGCAGGTCGGCACCGCTCCTCCCGTGACGGGGACTCGCACACCACCGAGGTCGTCCTCGGCACACCGGGTCTCCGACCGCCCGGTGTGCCTACGGTTCAATGTCCGAAGATGTGCCGTCCCCGTCGGTGGTGAGCGGACTGCGACCGCGGTGGACGGTCAGTCCGCTCCTCCCCCGGCGTGGATGCCGCGCGTGGGGATGCGCCGGCCCTGCGCACGCGGCGTCGCCGCTTGAGACCGGCGGCGAGCGTGGCAAGTCCAGGCAGAAGATCAACGTCAGTCCCACGCCGGAAAGGAACAGCCCCGGCGCGCTCAGCGTCACCAGGTGATTGCCGAACATCTCCACCGCGTAGTCGGGCCCAGCGGAAAAGTTCTCCACGACGGCGATGGTCGTGAAAGCCGCGGTGGCCAGCACCAGCAGAAGCGCCAACATGAGCATCGCTCTCACCTCATGATTCGGGCGTTTTCGCCCGGCTACCCGATATCGGGGCCCGCACACAAGGCCGGGCCGTGCAGGTGAGCGACGCGGGGCAGACGTGTTCGTCGCCGAGGTCACGAGCCTGACGGGAACGCGGGAGGACCAGCAGATCAGCCTGGGCCTCGCGCACGGGACGGCGTGCCCTGCGGCACCATCGTGCGCGAAGGGGCCACTGGCGGCCGACTGCGCTGAGCGGCCACGGGTCGCTCCAGGCGCAGGTCACACCCCTGCCGGACAGGGTCCATCGCACCGCGGCCGAGGATCGGTGTGAGCCGGTAACAGGGCCGGCGACCTGAGCAGGAAACTGGTGAGCGATGTCGCGGACCTGCTCGCGACGGGTGGGCTCGGCGTCTGACCCCAGCCGATGTCCAGCAGCAGGTCCAGTGCCGCCTCCTCGAGCGAGGCGGTGCCCAACGCCGTCATGGAGGGCACCGGTTCCCGGGGGCTCACTCGGCCTCCACCGGCGGGCCGCTGAGGGAAAGCTGCGGAATGGCGTGGAGTTGGGCACGGGTCGCCGGGTGTCGTAGACGGGGGCGCGCGGACGGCATGGTTTCGCACGCCAGTCGGTCACGTCGCGCACCACACGGTGAGAGCGGGCGTCGCTCCATGAACCCGCCATGGCGCGGTCCCCGGCCGGTGCCTGCCGGCCGGGGACCGTGTCGGACTGTCCGGGTCAGGCCTGCGCCGCCGGCTCCTGGGTGAAGGCCGCGTGGAAGCGGCGGGTGTGGTCCACCTGGCGTTCCTGGCCGGTCAGGGTGACCGCCGCCGTCAGGCGCGCGTCCGTGCTCGACGTGGCGAGGCGGAGTTCCAGGTCACCGGGTTCGACGACCCGGCGGCCGTCGCGGCCGGTGAAGCTGGCCACATCGGCCGGGACCGTGACGTGGACGCGGCGGGCCTCGCCCGGCTCCAGCGGCACCCGGGCGTAGCCGACGAGGCGCTGCACCGGCTGGACGACGGAGGCGACCGGGTCGTGGAGATAGAGCTGCACGACGTCGGTGCCGGAGCGGTCACCGGTGTTGCGGACGGTGAGGGAGAGGGTGAACTCTCCGTCGGTGGGAGCCTGTTCGGTGTCCACGGTGAGGTCGCTCCAGGCGAACTCCGTGTACGTCAGGCCGTGGCCGAAGCCGAACGCCGGCGTCGGGTCGATGTTGGACACCTCGCTGACCTGGGCGAGCCGGGCACCGAGGTAGGTGGTCGGCTGGGAGCCCGGGCCGCGCGGCACGCTGACCGGGAGCCTTCCGGAGGGGTCGGTGCGTCCGCTGAGTACCCCGGCGATGGCGTGGGTGCCGGCGACTCCGGGGAAGAAGGACTGCACGATCGCCGCGGACTCGGCGGTGGCGCGGCCGAGCGCGTACGGCCGCCCGGCGAGCAGGACGGTCACCACCGGACTGCCGGAGTCGAGCAGCGCGTCCAGCAGGTGCTGCTGGGCGCCGGGCAGCGCGAGGGACTCCGCGTCGCAGCCCTCGCCGCTGGTGCCGCGGCCGAACAGGCCCGCGCGGTCGCCGAGTACGGCGATAACGATGTCCGCCTCCCCGGCCGCGTCGACCGCCGCGCCGATGCCGGAGAGGTCTCCGTCATCGACGCCGGTGCCGCGGACGACCGTGATGTCCGCGTCGGGGAACTCGGCGGCCAGGGTGTCCCGCAGGGTGGGCAGGTCGATGCCGACCGGGACGTCCGGGTGCTGCACGCCCACGTGCTGGGGGAAGGAGTAGCAGCCCAGTACGGCGGTGGCCTCGGCCGCGTTGGGGCCGACCAGGGCGATGCGGCGGGGCCGGGTGAGCGGCAGGGTGCCGTCGTTGGTGAGCAGAACGACCGCCTTCTCGGCGATCTCGCGCGCCAGTTCCCGGTTCTCCGGCCGGTCCAGGTCGATCTTGCCGCGCAGGGCGTCCGGGTCGTCCAGGTCGGCGCCGTCGAGCGCGGGCGGCACCGGGCTCCAGTCCGGGTCGAGCAGGCCGAGCATCGCCTTCTGGCCGAGGACGCGGCGCAGGGCGCGGTCGATGACCGACTCCGGTACCCGGCCGTCCGTGACGGCCTCGACGAGCGGTGCGCCGAACGTCTTGACGGTGGGCAGTTCGACGTCGACGCCGGCCTTGAGCGCGGCGCCCGCGGCGCCGGCCCAGTCGCCCGCGATGCCGTGCAGGGTCCTGAGGAAGGCGATGCCGAAGTAGTCGGCGACGACGGTGCCGTCGAAGCCCCAGGCGTCGCGGAGCAGTCCGGTCAGCAGACTCTCGTCGGCCGCGGCGGGGACGCCGTCGGTGTCCGTGTAGGAGTGCATCACGGAGCGGGCGCCGCCCTCGCGGATGGCCATCTCGAACGGCGGCAGCAGGACGTCGGCCCGTTCGCGGGCGCCCATGGACGAGGGGGCGAGGTTGCGTCCGGCGCGGGAGGCCGAGTAGCCGACGAAGTGCTTCAGGGTGGCGACGATGCCGGCGGACTCCAGGCCCTGCACGTACGCGGTGCCGATGGTGCCGACCAGGTACGGGTCCTCGCCGATGGTCTCCTCCACCCGACCCCAGCGGGCGTCGCGCACCACGTCGAGGACGGGCGCGAGACCTTGGTGGACACCGACGGACCGCATGTCGCGGCCGATGGCGGCGGCCATGCGGCGCACCACGTCCGGGTCGAAGGTGGCGCCCCAGGACAGCGGGACGGGGTAGGCGGTGGCTCCCCAGGCGGCGAAGCCGGCCAGGCACTCCTCGTGGGCGACGGCGGGAATGCCGAAGCGGTTCGCCGAGGTGATACGGGACTGGGTGCGCAGCAGGGAGAGCGCGCCGAGCGCCGGGTCGACGGGTGCGGTGCCGAAGGGGCGGGTCAGCTGGCCCAGGCCGGAGGGCAGAAGCGCGTCGAGGTCGACGGCCTCCTCCATGTCGTGCTGGTGCGGGGCCACTTCGCCGCCGTTGGCGGACGCGCCGACCCACACGCCGTACAGCTGGGCGATCTTCTCTTCCAGGGTCATCGCGCCGATCAGCGCGTCGACCCGGGCGGCGACTGGGCGGTCGGGGTCGTTCCAGAGGGGGATTTCGGGGGTGGTCTCTACGGCCACGTCGGCAGTCACTTTCCTCCGACACCCATCAGGCCCTGGACCAGGGCACGGCGGGCGAACAGGTAGACGAGCAGGATGGGCACCATCGACAGCACCACGGCTCCCAGCAGACCGGGGATGTCGATGCCGTGTTCGGTCTGGAAGTTGTACAGACCCAGGGTCACGACCTTGCTGGAGTCGGACTGGGTCAGGACGAGCGGGAACAGGAAGCCGTTCCATGCCTGGAGCGCGGAGAAGACCACGATCGTGGACAGTCCGCCCCTCGACAGCGGCAGTACCAGCTGGAAGAACATGCGCCGCGGGGAGGCGCCGTCCATGGCCATCGCCTCGTACAGTTCCGGGGAGATGTCACGCATCGCGCCGCTGAGGATCAGAGCCGACATGGGCAGGCAGAACGCGGCCGTGGGCAGGATGACGCCCAGCAGGTTGTCGTACAGCCCGGCTTCGCTGATCAGGTAGAACATCGGCACGATGACGGCCTGGGCCGGGATGGCCAGGCCGAGCAGGAACAGCCGGAAGATCGCCGACGTGGTCCGGCCGCGGCTGCGGACGATCGCGTAGGCGAGCGGCGGGACCAGCAGCAGCACGATGCCGATCACGCAGGCGGTGACGACCAGCGTGTTGAAGAAGTACTGGTCGAAGCCCGAGTTGAAGGCGCCGGTGTAGTTGTCCAGGGTGAAGGTGTCCGGGATGGAGACCGGGCCGTTCTCGGCGTAGTCCTGGCGGGTGCGCAGGGTCGCGGCGAGCAGCACGTACAGCGGCAGGCCGACCACGAAGAGCCAGAAGAGGGATCCGGCGCCGGCCAGGTAGTTGGGACGGCGCCTCATGACACACCCTCCATGGTGCTGCGCATCTTGTCGTAGCCGGAGACCCGGACGACGATGAGCGAGATGATCGTGGCCGCGATGACCAGGGCCAGGGCGATGGCGGAGCCGGCGCCGAAGTCGAAGCCCTTGAACGCCTTGTCGTACATGTAGTAGGCGCTGATGGTGGTGTCGGTACCGGGGCCGCCCTGGGTCAGGATGAGCACGGTCTCGAAGGTGGTCAGACCGCCGACGATCATCAGGATCATCGAGGTGATCATCGCATTGCGCAGCTGCGGCAGGGTGATGTGGAAGAACTGCCGGTAGCGGCCCGCTCCGTCGATCTCCGCGGCCTGGTAGAGCACGCGCGGAACGGCCCGGGCGGCGCCCTGGTAGATCAGGGTGTGGAACGGGGTGAACTGCCAGGTGCTGACGAACGCCAGGACACCGATGGCGGTGGCCTGATCACCGAACAGGTTGCCGTCGCCGAACAGCCAGGTGGCGTCGGCCGGGATGCCGAAGTTCGGGTCGAGCAGCGCCCGCCAGAGCACGGAGACGGCCGTGGCGGACAGCAGCAGCGGGATGAAGTAGATGACGGACAGGACGGCCCGGTTGCGCTGGTGGCCGGCCGCCCAGACGCCGAGCACGATGCTCAGCGGGGTCTGGATGACCACCCCGAGCACGGTCAGCAGCAGGGTCAGCCAGATGCTCTTGAGCATCACGGGGTCGTCCATCAGGCGCGACCAGTTGTCCATGCCGACGAACTCGGGCGAGCCGATCCCGTCCCAGCTCATGAAGGACAACACCGCCACCATGATCAGCGGGGTGATCGCGAAGAGGGCGAAGAACACTGCGGCGGGCAGCGCCCAGGCGAAGCCGGGGCGACCCACCTGCGTTGCGGACGAGGCGGGCGGCCGCCGCCGGGACCCCTTGCGGGGTCCGGCGGCGGACCGGGCGCTCGTGATCTTTGTGGTCATGAGCCGTTCGTCAGTCGGTCGGGAGTGCCTGCATGGCCTTGATGAAGCCGTCCGTGTCGAGCTGTCCGTTGAAGAACTGCTGGACGGCCTTGTGCAGGTCCGAGCTGGCCTTCTGCGGGTACGCCTGGTCCCAGGAGAGCTGGAACGACGGGGCGTCGGCGACCAGGTCGTACTGGAAGCGCGAGTACTCGGGGGTGGCCGAGGTGTCGATGAACTTGTCCGTGTTGGTCGTGGTCGTCAGGTTGCCGACGTCCAGCTGCGACTTGACGAACTCGTCGGAGTACATGAGCTTCAGGAACTCGGCGACGGCCTCGGGGTGCTTGGTCTTCTTCATCACCGAGTAGTAGTTGTTGGTGTTGCCGGCGACGTTGGCCGGGTCGCCCTTACCGCCCTCGACGGTCGGGAAGGCGCTGTAGCCGAGGCCCTTCTCGGCGAAGTCCGGGTGGTCCGTCTGCTGCTGGGAGTAGTACCAGGAGCCCATCAGTTCGAAGCCGGCCTTGCCCGAAGCCAGCAGCTGGACCGATCCGCCGTTGGTGTACTTGACGGAGTCGTAGTTCTTGCCGAAGGCGCCGGTGTCGACGAGCTCCCTGATCATGTTCAGGGCCTTCTTGCTGTCCGGGCTCTCCCAGGCGCTCTTGTCGCCCTTGATGGCCTTCGCGAGCAGGTCCGGTCCGGCGATGCGGTCGAAGAGGTACTGGAACCACATCTGCGTCGGCCAGATGTCACCGCCGCCGAGTGCGATCGGCGTGACACCCTTGTCCTTGAGCTTGCCGACGGCGTCGAGCAGTTCGTCCCAGGTCTTCGGCGGCGTGACGCCCGCGTCCTTGAGGACGTTCTTGTTGTGGAAGAGCAGGACCGGCTGGGTGCCGCGCATCGGGACGCCGTACGGCTTGCCGTCGACCACGGCGTTGCTGAAGACGGACGGCAGGAACTTGTTCTCGAGGTCCGGGTTCTTCTTGATGAAGCCGTCGAGCGGCAGGAGCAGGTCGGCCTTGACGAACGGCTTGATGCTGCCGCCGCCCCAGTTGAAGAAGACGTCCGGGGCCTGGGGGGTGCTGATGATCGTCTGAAGCTTCTGCTGGTACTCCGCACCGGGAATGGTGTCGAGGACCGCCTTGACGTCGGACGTCTTGTTGAACTTGTCGACGACCTGCTTCTCGATCTTGTTGGTGGCGTCCCCGTAGACCAGGATATGGATCTTGCCGTCGTCCGCCGACGCCCCGCCGTTCCCGTCACCGCAGGCCGAGAGGCTGAGTGCGAGGGAGAGCGTCGCACCAAAGGCGACCAGTCTGGGCAAGCGCGCACGTGTCTTCATCGTTCGCCTTTCGAAAGTTTCGGCCTCATCACCGAAAGTCCATGCCGTGGGACAGTAGGTCAGACCGGTGTTTCGGTCAACGGTCGAGTCGGTACTCACCCAAACCGTTATCGACACGCCGTGCCGTATCCTGCGCCTATGCACGATGACGACGAGGTGAGCGGCAGAGTCACCCTGGCCACGGTGGCGAAAGAGGCCGGCGTTTCGATGCCGACAGTTTCGAAGGTCCTCAACGGCCGTTCGGATGTCTCGCGCGCGACCCGGGCCAAGGTGGAACGACTGCTGGACGCCCACGGCTACCGCCGTCGCGCTCAGCCGTCGTCCCGTTCCCCGCTCATCGAAATCGTCTTCCACGAGCTGGAGAGCGTCTGGGCGATGGAGCTGATCCGGGGCGTGGAGAACGTCGCCAAGGACAACCGCGCGACGGTGGTGCTCACCGAGAGCGGCACCCGGCACACTCCCGCACCCGAGTGGCTCCCGGGGGTGCTGCAGCGCAGGCCGCTGGGCGTCGTGCTGGTCTTCTCCAGCCTCCCGGGGGACATAAAGCGCCAGCTCAGGGCGGCGGCCATCCCCTTCGTGGTCATCGACCCCGCCGGCGACCCCGACCCCGACGTCCCCTCGGTCGGCTCCGCGAACTGGGCCGGCGGCCTCGCCGCCACCCGCCATCTCACCGACCTCGGTCACGAGCGGGTCGCGATCATCACCGGCCCCGAGGACATGCTCTGCTCACTCGCCCGCCTCGACGGCTACCGCTCGGCCATGGCGATGGCGGGCCTGGAGACCGACCCGCGTCTGATGCGCTTCGGCGACTTCCATGTACAGAGCGGTTTCGAGCATGCCATGGACCTGCTCAAGGGCCGCGACCGGCCGACGGCCGTCTTCGCGGGCAGCGACCTCCAGGCGCTCGGGGTCCTGGAGGCGACCCGGGTCACGGGCCTGCGCGTGCCGGAGGATCTGTCGGTGGTGGGCTACGACGACGTCCCCCTGGCCCAGTGGTCGAGCCCGCCCCTCACCACGGTCCACCAGCCCTTGCGGCGCATGGCCGAGGAGGCCTCCCGCATGCTCCTCCGCCCGGAGGACCCCGGCGCGGCGGCGCAGCGCATCGAGCTGGCGACGCATCTGGTGGTGCGGCAGAGCACGGCCCGGCTCGAAGGAGCGTGAGGCCGACGCGCGCCAAGCGGCCCCGCTGCCTCGGATAAGGCCGACGTGCGCCCGGCTGTTGAGAACGTGGCGTCGTCGCCCGGAGGGCGGCCTCGCGGCGTCCGGTGCGCGCTCTCGGCGTACCGCCCGGGAAGCCCTTGCACTCGGCGTCACCGGGCTTTCGGACGGTGCGGCCAGAGGGCGTGCCGGGCGTCGTGCGGCGGGCGCCGCCTTCGCAACACACCCTTGGCCGTCCCGCCGGTCAGCCCCTGCGCCACACGACCCAGCCACGGACCGCAGACAGCGGACACGGGCGAGTTCGGCGGCCAGAGCTGCTGGAGGAACGGGCGGACGCCTCGGGGGCCCTGTCCCCGTGCGCGAACGCGGACGGGCGGACGGGCGGACGGGCGGACGCCGTGGCGGGGTCCGCTCCCCGGCTCGTACGCCCGGCGTCTCGGCTCGGACGGCGCCCCCGAGGTGACGGTCCTGCGGCGCTGCTGCCGGATGGACGAGGCGCTCGCCGACGACACCCTGGCGATTGCGGCGCTCCACGAGTCGCCCGACGAGGTGCGCGCCCGGCTGGCCGACTGGGACACGGCGGGGCTGTGGCAGGACGGGCAGCCGCTCGGTATGGCCCGCACCCGTCACACCGGCGCCGATCTGCACGTCGGGCGGCTCGCCTTCGTGCCCGACCTGCGGGGGCTGGGTGTGGGGCGGTGGCTGCTGCGCCGGGCCGAGTCGGCCGGGGAGGGAAGCCGGCGCATCGTCCTGTCCACCGGCGCCGCCAGCCACCGCGACCTCGCGCTCTCCCAGCAGCAGGGACAGTTTCCGCTTGCCGACGCGCCGGACGACGGCGTGGTGGGTCCGGCCGAACCCGTATCGGCCTGAGCGCGAGCACCCCGCCCATCCGGCCCGTGGCCGACGTCCGGGGCGTGCATACTCCGAACGCGGCGCCGGGCAGGCAGGTGGCGTCGGGCGGCGCTGCGCACCGCCCCACTTCCCCGATGGTCACCACCACTGAGGAGCCCACTCGTGACAGAACCGATGTCCCTTCTGCTCTCCCGCCTGCACGCGGCCGGTCTGCACGACGTCGTCGCAGTCGAGCCGGCCACGGGAGGGCTCGCCGCGACCGCGGGGCTCGCCCGCCGCGGTGACGGCACCACGGTGTTCGCCAAGGCGCTCGGTGAGCCGTCGTCAGGCGACGCCGCCGGCGCGGAGGCCGAAGGACTCACCGCGCTGCGCGAGGCGGGCGGCATCACCACACCCGACGTCATCCTTGCGGACCGCGACCTGCTCGTGCTGTCCGTCCTCCAACCCCCGCCACGCACCAAGGTCTTCTGGGAGCACCTCGCGCACGGGCTCGCACATCTGCACACCACCACCCGCCACCCTCGGTTCGGGTGGCACCAGGACAACCGGCTGGGTCGTCGTCGGCAGGTCAACACCTGGGAGGACGACGGGTTCGAGTTCTTCGCGCGGCACCGGCTGCTGCGCTGGCTGAGTGAGCCCCGTGTCGAGGAGGCGTTGGACCACGCGGACCGGGAGGCGCTGGAGCGGCTGTGCGCCCGGCTGCCCGAACTGCTGCCGGTCGCGCCCGCGTGCCTGACGCACGGCGATCTGTGGGCGCAGAACGTCATGGCCACTCCCGACGGGCGGCCCGCACTGATCGACCCGGCCGTGTCGTACACGTGGGCCGAGGTCGACCTGGCCCACCTGTGGACCACGGCACCGCCACCCGAGGCGCACGTGCTGTTCGAGCTGTACGCCGAGCTGACCCGGCTCGACCGCGACTGGCGCGCCCGCATGCCCATCCTCCAGCTCCGCCAACACCTGGCCGTGATCGCGCAGTTCGACCCCGACTGGGGTGCCGCCGACCTCGTCCGCGCCACGCTCGCTCCGTTCCGCCGACGACCCTGACCGGGAAGATCCCGGCCCTCCGGCTGACAACGGCCCTCACCTCGGGCGAGTGGCCTGCCGGACCGCCGCCCCGCGATGCCGTCCGGTTTCCACGGGCGCGACGGGGACCGGGACCCGGGAATTGGCGTCACTGACTGTGCCGTTCCGGGGTTTCCGTCTCGGCAGGTCGTGGCGCACGAGTGCACTGGCGAAGGGCTCGCGTGTGTGGCGGGCGTACGTCATCCGCTCGCAGACCCCCCTCGGGGTACGCGGACGGTATCCGTGCCCGCCGCCGCAGCAGCCTTCACAACGGCGGCAGCCGCGCCGAAACGGCCGCCTCAGCACACGCCATGTATGTACGTAGAGGACTCCGGCAGGCTTCAGGGACCGCCCCACTCGCGCATGTGCCGATCCACCTTCTCCCGCACCTGACGTCGCAGTTGCCCGTGCCGGCCGGGGTCCATGCCTTCCGCCTGAAAGACGGCGTCGGTGAAGTCGTCCGCGTCGACCGGTGGCGTCTCCTGCAGTCGCTGCTGTTCCTGTGGTGGGAGACAGAAGCCGAGGTCGACACAGAGTTCGTAGAGGAGCTGCTGCACCTCGGCCTTCGGATCACGTAGGGTCATGGCACCAGCATGATCGCACGCGTGGCCGGTCCGTCACCGGATCGACGAAGCAGGCACCCGTCGCCGAGCAGACCTGGAGCGGCGTCGGAAGCACGGTGTGGCCGAACTCCGCTCGCCGTCCTGGCGTCCGGTCCGCCCCGCGCACAGCCCGACGCTCATCGGCACGCCGGGCGCGAGGTCCTCCGCGGTCAGGACGGAAGTCGCCTCAACTCCCCGAGACGCTGCAACTCCACGATGTGCTCGGCCGCTCGCTTCGGTGCCTCACCACCGCTCAGGTTGGCACTGCCCGGGAACAGCGTCCGGCGATCGGCTACCGCGACCTTGGCGTGCTGACGCGAGTGCGGGTGACGGACCAGATCGCGAGCCCAGTGCCACAGGCGCACCCCCGAACGCCTCGGCCGGCTCCCGGCCGGAAAGGAGCCCTCTCGCGCCTGCCAGAGTCTCGACGACCACGTCGATGGCCACACCCCGCTCCGCTGCGGCCGTGAGGGCTCGGGTCAACGCCGGGTAGGGCGGGCCGCGTAGGTCATGGCCAGCAGTTCGTCACTCGCTCCGTCGATGCAAGCGTTCCGGCCCACAGGGGTACTCCCTCAACCGCGGGTGGCTTGACACCCCTCGCTGTTGACTGAGTGCATCCTGGATTGAGTGACCGCCGTGGGACCGAGCCCGTTGGACAAGCGTCAGGCCTTGCCCACCTGGCCGGGAAAGGAAGCGTATGCGCGCGCAGGAAATCACCTTCCTCAAGCTGATCCAAGGGGAGAAGCAGTTTCAAGTCCCCCTCTACCAGCGGACGTACAGCTGGGGAAGGGAGCAGCTGACGCGGCTCTGGGAGGATGTCGGCGAACTCGTCGACCAGCAACTGTCGGGCGAAACCGTCGCCCCGCACTTCCTCGGCTCCGTGGTGCTCGCACCCGGCCAATTCCAGGCCGGCGGTGTGCAGCGGTGGCTCGTCGTGGACGGCCAGCAACGACTGACCACCTTGATGCTGGCGTTCGCCGCGTTACGCGACCATCTCAAGAAGACGGGTGACACACGCGGTGTCACCCGGATTCACCGTCAGCTCCTGGTGAACGAATACCACGAGGGCCTCGACCACTACCGGTTGCTGCCAACGCAGGCCGACCGCGAGGCGTACACGGCCTGCGTCCAGTCCCGGGCGGAGGCCGGCGGGAGCGACAACATCGGTGCCGCCTACCGCTTCTTCCTCGGCGCGCTCGCCGAGGGGCAGGAAGCCGCCGGGGACGACCGGTGGATCGCGACGGTCGGCACCGTCCTCAAGGATCTGCTGTCGATCGTGGAGATCACCGCGGAGTCCGGTGACAACGTGTACCGGATCTTCGAGTCGATCAACAACACGGGCGTCGGGCTGAGCCAGAGCGACCTGCTGCGCAACTACGTGTTCATGCTCCTGCCCAAGCAGGGTGAGCGGGTCTACCAGGAACTGTGGCTGCCCATGCAGCAGAGCCTCGGCCCCAAGAACCTCGAACTCCTCGTCTGGCTGGACCTGGTGGTGCGGGGCCACCACAAGACCAAGCAGAGCGAGATCTACCGGGAGCAGCAGAAGCGGCTGCTGCCACTGGCCGGCGACGAGGACTCACTGCAGCGTGAGATCGCGCAGCTGGCCGAGCGGGGAAAGCGGTTCCTCCGCATCATCGAGCCCCGGCGTGAACGGTCACCCGCGCTGCGCGCCGTGCTGGAGCGCCTGGCCGCCTGGGGCGGCCAGACCCACTACCCCTTGGCCCTGCACCTGCTGGACCTCGTCGACGGCGGAACCACCACATCCGAGGACGCGGCGGAGGCACTGCGGTACGTCGAGTCCTACCTGGTGCGGCGACTCATCTGCCAGACGCCGACCACCGGCCTCAACCGCATCTTCATGGAGGCTCCGAAGGAGCTGGAGACCGACCGCCCCGCCGCCGAGGCGGTCCGGCGGTTCCTGTCCGGGCGACGCCGCCGGTGGCCGAGCGACGAGGAACTGCGCGAGGCGATCCGCAGCAAGCCGTTCTACTGGAGCGGCCGGCCCCCGCAGCGGAGTCACATCCTGCGCAGGCTGGAGGAGAGCTACGGTTCCAGCGAGCCCGTCGACTTCGTCAAGGCGGCCCTCAGCGTCGAGCACGTGCTTCCGCAGCGCCCGGCCCCGGCCTGGTTCGATCTGCTCGCCGACGAGACCGAGCCGAACCAGACCCCCCAGGAATTGCACGATCTGCTGGTGCACACACTGGGCAACCTGACCCTCACCGGGGACAACGCGAAGCTGTCCAACAGCCCGTTCGAGCGCAAGCAGCAGATCCTCGACTCGAGCGCCCTGCGCATGAACCAGGAGATCGCCGCGGAGCGGCGATGGGGCAAGAACGAGATCCTGGCCCGTGCCGACCGTCTGACGGAACGGGCGGTGGAGCTGTGGCCCGGCCCCATCGGCGGAGTCAAGCCGACCGGCGAGGAATGGCCGGGATGGGCGGAACTGCGGGCGGTCCTGGTGGCGATGCCGAGCGGCACGTGGACGACGTACGGTGATGTCGCCGAGCTGATCGGCAGCCACCCGGTGCCGGTCGGCACCTACCTGGGCTCCAACCCCACCGTGATCGGGGCCCACCGTGTCCTCACCGCGGACGGAAAGATCTCCCCGGCGTTCCGCTGGGAGGAGGGCAGCGAGCGGCAGCCGCCGCAGGAGCTGCTGATGAGCGAAGGCGTGATGTTCGACCCGTCGGGCCGTGCCCACGGCTCGCAGCGCCTGACCGCCGCCGAGCTGGCCACCCTGCTCGGCAAGGACGTCGCGCAGTCCGTCTCGCACGATCCCCTCCCCGGCGGAGAGGACGCGGCGGCGGCCGAGCGCTTCCGCGCACAGTTGCAGGGACACTGGCCCGAGGCGTCCGCCGGGGTCCTGGGCGCACTCGACTTCTGGCGTCTCCAAGGTGGTTACGTCAACTACGGCCGCCATGAGGAGACGAGTTGCTTCCCGATGCTCGACGCCGGCACCAGTCGCCGCCCTCATCTGATCTGGCCCTTGGCGATCTACCCGGTGGGCGGAGCGGTCGAGGTCGTCTTCCAGTACCTCAAGGACCGCCGTCCCTTCGACGACACGGAACAGCGCCGTGAGCTGCTGAACCGCCTCAACAAGATCGACGGCATCGACCTGCCCGAAGCGAAGCTGGAGCTGCGCCCGTCCTTCCCGGTGCGGGTGTTCGCGGAGCACGGGGAGGAGATCTGCGGGGTGCTGGACTGGTTCGTACACACGATGGCACTGGATCTGACACATCGCGACTGAGCGAAGCGACCATCACGGCTCCACAGGCCTCCGGTGATGCCCGAGATGCCCTCGGCCCTGTCCAATCTCCACGAACGGCTGCGTTCGGGCGTCACTCGCACGCCGGGCGGCCAGAACTCCGCATCATGGTGTACCTGACGTACGTCGGCGGGCGCGACAGGCCGCGGTTCACCAGGTCTCTGACCACGTGGGACCTCACCGATCGGGTGGGACTGCTTGCACTGCGAGAGCTGACGGCGCGGGGAGGCGTCACACTGGAACCCGGCTACGACCGTCCTAACCTGCCGCTCGTCGATCTGGAGGATCCCCAGGACGAGAAGCCTCTCCAGCACGCCTTGTTCTTCCCCGCCGAGGACGAGGAGACGCCGGTACCCGGCTTCGTCCACTTCCGTATCGTGCCCGTGTTTCGTCACATCGGCTGGTTGAGTCCGGACGGCGGCCGAGACCTGGGCGGACATGGTCGCCGGTGAGGCGTGCCGGGCCCTGGGGGACCAACGGCAGACCTCGGGCGACGGCTGGCCGTGCACCCACTACGCCGTGGCGGAGATCGGCGGTTCGGGCTACCTGGTGATCCGCTGGGGCACGATCACCTCGCAGGGCCGGCTGTCCCGCCTGAGCCACGCCCTCGGGACACGCGCCGCCTACGCCTGCGTGTCCTCGTCGGTGACCGTGTCCCAGGCGGGTAGCGGCACGCCGTCGGACGCGCTGATCCGGGTCACCTCGCACCGCATCCTCCGGACGGCGGCGAAAAGGCGTCGCCGGGCCGCGGGGCCGTCCTCCGGCGGGAACGAGCTCCGGATCTGGTGCGGGTGCGACACGTCGTAGGTGAGCAGCCAGTCGGTATCGACGGTGGCGAAGTGGTCCTGACCGGCGTCGCCCCGTTCCGACCGCCAGGTGCCCCGGTCCACGGTCGGGGCCAGCGCCTCCCGGAGGATCGTCAGGCGCTGGTCGTGGTCGAGTGGCCCCTCCGAGAGGCGCAGGCAGCGGTGGATACGGGGCCGGAACGCGTTGAACCACGGGGCCGGTTCCGGCTCCATGTCCGCGAGCAGCCGGGAGGTGATGCATCCCCTGGTCCATGCCTCGACGAACCCGGCGGCACCCATGGGATGGGTCTCGTAACGGCTTTCGCTGCTCCACACCACTACGGGCCAGTTCTCGGCCGTTCCCGTGGTGAGCCAGCAGAGCCGGTCGGCGTCGATGGTGGTGCCCCAGAGCAGCAGTCCGCCCGGATCCGGATGGAGAGGGTACGGGTAGCGCTCCCGGTCTCTCTCCGCCATGCCGGACGGCCTGCCGCTCTGCCACGCGAGGCCGTTGTGCCTGCTCGTGCCGAACGGGGTGTGGAGATTGAGGTAGTCGCAGAACTCGCCCCACCCGTACGCCTCGACGAGGTGCTTGTAGTCCTCGGGCAGCCGCGTCCCGAGCGCGGCTTCCACCGCCGACCAGCTTCCGCGGGCGTCGACGGGGACCGGAGGTGGAGTCACGAACCGTGCCAGTCCTACGTTTTCCGTCACGGCACGTCGTGGCGTACGAGCGCCCTGGCGAAGGACTCTCCCGTGCGGCGGGCGTACGTCATGCGCTCACGTACCTCCCTCAGCGTACGCGGACGGTAACCGGGCCCGCCGCAGCACCCCTTGTGGAAGCGGACGCCGGCGTGGAGGAGGACGGACAGCGTGCGCCAGGCCGTGGTGTCCCGGCGTGGGGGTGCCGCGAAGGCCGACCCCACGTGGATGAGCGGTTCCGCGCAGCGGGGACAGGTGCGGTGCGGCCTGTCCCTGTCGTAGGGCTGCTTGTACGAGGCCCGACAGGGCAGGCAAACGTAGGAGGTCTTCGCGTGGCCCATGCGGCAAGGGTAGGCGGCACCTGTGCGGGGTTCCACGCATTTGGGAGCAGGGGCACTGCCTGGAGGTCTTCGGGGATTCTCACGGACGGTAGCCGTCGCAGTGTGGCAGTGCGGAACGGGGACGACGTGCCGCACACTCTCCGGATGATCGTGTTGCAGCCTGTCCTCGAAGTCTCCGCCCCCGCCGACTTCACGCACTGGCCGGTCGCCGGGATCGAGTCGTATGGCCTCCTGCCGCTCAGCGGCACGCTCGCTCCCGCCGACGTCGGCACGGCGGTCATGAGCATCGCCGCCCACAACGACGTCGTACCGGCGGCCGACGGCCACCCGTCGCGGCCCGCGGACCCGCTCGGCTCCTTCCTGCACGGGCTGCTCACCATGGACGACCTCCACGCGTCCGGCGGCCTGCAGGTCACGGACACGGCCTCCGGCGTCACCCTGCTGCCGGGCTGCTGCAACGGCCTCGAGGAACGCCGCGACTGGTTCGACGTCCTCGACGGAGACGGCTGGGCCTCCTTCGGCCACGACCCATCCCCGCTCGCCGAACGTCACGGCGACGTCGTCCGCCTGACCGTGGACGCCGACCGGGACGACAGCCCCGTGATCGAGCTGGCAGCCGGCGAACTGCGACGTCTACTCACCGGCGCGGAGCGCGACCTGGCCGAGTTCCTGGTCCTGGCGGTCGCGTGGGCCGCCCGACAACTGCCCGGCCACGCAGCCCCGGTGACGTCCGCCCTCGCCCGCGCCCTGCTCCTCCGCGACCCGGGTACGCCCGGCGCATAGGACGTGTCGCCCCGCCGTCATGTGCGCGGGGCGCGGCTTGCGACGCCGTCGGCACCAGGCACGGCGGCAGCGGGCGAGAGACCCGGAGGCCAAGGCCCTCCTCTTCAAGAAGACGCGGGATCGTCGACTCGCACACGCCCCGCGTGCCTGCCGGGCTTCCCGCATCCCGACCGGACCATCGACGAGGAATCCCGCGCTCGCCCACCTCTCCTGCGCAGTTTCTACCGGCAGTGGCTCAACGCCGACAATCGGGTGCTCGACTTCCCCCGGCCCGGCCTGTGGGAGTACGGCAGTTGCACGAGTCCGGCGCCTCACCCGTGCGGGGCCTGACGCGTGACGCCACACAGTCCTCCTTCCCCGACGAAGTCGAAGCCCTCGAGGGTGACCTCGTCCGGCCCGCCTCGCTGAAGCCGGCACTGGACGGAGCGCGTTCCCTGTTCCTCGTACCGGGCATGGGCGCGGACGCGAACATTCTCACCGCCACCCGGCAGGCGGGTGTGGAGCACGTGGTGCTCGTGTCCTCCGTGACGGTGCGGACCCATCCGCACCTGCCCGCCGCCGCCGGGAACCTGGCCGTCGAGTGGCTGCTCGGGGACAGCGGAATGAGCTGGACGCTCCTGCGTCCGACGCAGTTCGCGTCGGCCGCCCTGTGGTGGGCGGTGTCAATCCGGGAGCACCGGTCGATCCGGTTGCCCTATGCGGACATCGAACTTCCCGCCGTGCAACCCGTCGGCATCGCTGCGGTGGCGCGGGCGGCGTTGACCCGGCCGGGGCACCGCGGGCGGACGTACGCACTGACCGGACCGGCACGGATCACACCCCGGCAGCAGGCCCGAGCGATCGGGGCGGCCCTGGGGCACGAGGTGTCCGTCGAGGAGATCAGCCGGGAGGAGGCTCACCGGCAGATGGCTCCTCCATGGGAGAGCAGACCGCGCACGCGGCGCTCGACCTGATGGGTGGGAACGTCAACGACGAACTGCTCACGGTCACGACACGGGCTCGTCTGTCACCGGCTCCCCTGCCAGGCCCAGACGTCACGGACGAGAGGATGCTCCTGCTCCACGCAGGAGGCTAACGGGAGCGGCACGTGGACGGTTCGGCCAGAGATGCGGAGCAGATGCTGAACACAACGGCACGTTCCCCGTCGACACGCGCTCTCACCCGGGAGTCCGTGAGGGCCCGGCAGCTCCTCACTGCGAGCGACGTGTCCGACCTGCTCGCGGCGGGCGGACTCGACATCTGACACACCTCGTGCCGCTGAGGCAGCGTCAATGTCCGCGGTTGTTGGGACTGATGGCCTTTCCCGGCACACGCAGTCCCTACACTCGCGATCATGCATACTCCAGACGCCCTGTCCGAGGCACCGGTCGGCGACACCGCCGAACCGGCCCTCTTCACGACGATGTCCACCATGCGGGCCATGCGGCGCCTGCGGCCCGATCCGGTTCCCGACGAGCTCCTGGACCGGCTGATACAGGCAGCCGTCTGGGGTCCCAGCGGCGGCAACATGCAGCGCTTCGAGTACGTCGTCGTCACCGACCCCGCGGTCATGGCCGATCTCGCCCCCCTGTGGAAGCGGTGTGTGGACGCCTACCTGGCCACCACCGGCAAGTACGCTCCCGCCGGCATGGACGAGGCCGCGTACGGACGCATGGTCGCCGCCATCGAGTACCAGCGTGACCACTTCGCCGAGACCCCGGCGCTGATCGTGCCCTGCTACCAGTTCCCGGAGCCGAGGATCGAGCAGGAGGGCCTCCAGCGCTACGCCGAGGCTCTCGGCGCGGAGGCGGCGGAGCGCATGGGGCGGATCCAGGAGCGGTTCTCCGCGCTGGCGGAGGGCTCCTGCGTCTACCCGGGCGTACAGAACCTGCTGCTCGCCGCGCGGGGCCTGGGTCTCGCCGCCAACATCACCATCTGGCACCTGTTCCTGGAGAACGAGTGGAAGGCGGCGCTGGGCATCCCCGACGCCATGAACACGTTCGCGGCCATCCCGGTGGGATGGCCGCGCGGCAGGTTCGGCCCGGTGAGCCGCCGCCCGGTGGCCGAGGTCGTGCACCGGAACGGCTGGTAGGCCGCAACGGCTCGTCCAGGGTGGGGGGTTGGTTCCCGCCCGGGTACACGGTCGTGGCCCGGGCACCCGGTCTGCGGACCCGTCGGCCCGCGAGCGGGGCAGGAAAGTGTCGCCCGCGGTCGGTCAGCGGGCGGTTCCCCGTTCGCCCCGCAGGCGGCGCAGTACGACGAGGAGGTCCAGGAGGGCCGTCAGGGCGAGCACTCCACAGACGGCCGAGAGGAAGATCAGCGGGCCACGGCCGGGGCTGTCACCCGGGTCGGCGTTCGCGGCCCAGACGCCGAAGAGGGCACAGCCCGCGACGAAGAGGGGCAGGAACACCGCCGCGAGCAGCAGGCGCAGACGCAGCGGGCTGCGGGCGGTGACCGGCTCGGTGCCGGAGCGGGGGAAGCGGCGGCCGACCGCTCCGGAGCGGGCAGGGGAGGCCGGCTTCCCGGCTCGGCCGGTACGTTGGTCACGCATGCCGCACTCCTCCCGGGCTGGTCCGGACGGGCCGGGTATCCGGGTGTGACGAGGGCAAACGGGTATCCGGGCATCCGAGCGCAGACCGGTGTCCCGGGCATCCGTCGCGGGTACTCGTCCGCCGACGACCGCACCGTGCGGAAGGACACCACCTCATGCATCACGATGAGATCATCGGGAAAGTGCAGGCCCTCACCCGGCTCCCGGACCGGGGATCGGCGGAGATGGCGACCCGTGCCGTGCTGAGCACGCCGGCCGAGCGGCTGCCGTCCGGCCCGGCGGACCATGTGGCCGCCCAACTGCCTCCGACTCTGGCCGCACCCATGCGTCAGGCCAGGGATGCCGTCGTCGAGGGGCCGGCCGCCACCTCGGGTGAACGATTCGGCCTGACGACGTTCGCCGGACGCATCGCCGGCCGTGCGGAGACGGACGAGGACGCCGCGCTGCGGGATGCTGCCGCCGTGCTGGAGGTGCTCGACGCGGCCCTCGCTCCGGAGCTGACGGAGAAGGTGGCTGCCGCGCTGCCGAAGGACATCGGAGGTCTGCTGCCCGTCGGGCGTGCCGCCGAGAACCCCGACTGAGGGGGTGACCGGGCATGGTGTCCACATCCGTGACGGTTCCCTCGAGTGGGGCGGATCTGGCCGGTGATCTCGAGATTCCCGCCGGGGCGCGCGGGATGGTCCTGTTCGCGCACGGCAGCGGCAGCTCACGGCACAGTCCCCGCAACCGGGCCGTCGCCACCGCATTGCAGGGGGCGGGGTTCGGCACGCTGCTTCTGGACCTGCTGACGGAGGACGAGGAGAGCGAGGACGCCGCGACGGGGCGGCACCGGTTCGACATCGGGCTGCTGGCACGGCGCCTGGCGCATGCGATCGACTGGCTCGAGCAGCGCCCGGACACCGTGGACCTTCCGGTGGGCCTGTTCGGGGCGAGCACGGGTGCAGCGGCGGCACTGGTGGCGGCGACGGAGCGGCCCGGGCGGGTGGCGGCCGTCGTGTCGCGGGGCGGACGTCCGGATCTGGCGGGAGACGCGCTGGCCCTGGTCGTGTCCCCGGTACTGCTCGTCGTCGGGGGTGACGACGAGACGGTCCTCGGGCTCAACCGCCGGGCCGCCGGGCGACTGCCCGCCGAGCACCGCATCCACGTGGTGCCCGGCGCGACCCACCTCTTCCCCGAGCCCGGCGCGCTGGAGGAGGTCGCCGGGCTCGCCGCCGACTGGTTCCGTACGCATCTGTGACAGGGCGTGCGGCGAGCCGCGGCGTGGTGTGCGCTGCGGCTCGCCCTTGGTTCGGGTTCAGCTCGTGCTGCAGGAGACCGTCGGCCAGTTCCAGTTGCCGTTGGTCTGAATCGTCACCCCCCAGTTGTTGCCGCTGCCGTTGGACTTCGCGACGAGCGTCTGACCGTCGGGGTAGGACGTGCTGACGTTCCAGGTCGCCGACACCTTGGCCGGTGAGGGCACGTTCATGGTCACGGTCCAGTTGTCCGCACCGCTGACCGAGACGTTGAGGTTGTAACGGTCGCCCCAGCGGCTGCCCGCGGACAGGGTCGCGGCGCACGAGGTACCGCCACCACCACCGCCTCCCCCGCCACCGCCTCCGGAACCGTCGGGGGCCACGGCGCGGCCGGTCCCCGGGGAGATCATGCCGGCGCACAGACCCCTGGACGCCAGGTTCTGCGCGATGCGCGGGATCGCGGCGATGGTGTTGGCCGACCAGTCGTGCATCAGGATGACCTGACCGTTGGTGAGCCGGGAGGCGGCCTGCACAATGGCGTCGGTGCTCGCGTTGTTCCAGTCCTGCGAGTCGACGTCCCAAATGACCTCGGTCAGACCGTACTTGGCCTCGAGCGCACGCAGTGTCGAGTTGGTCTCGCCGTACGGAGGGCGGAACAACTTCGGCGTGCCGCCGCCCGCGTTGGCGATCGCCTGCTGGGTGCGGGCGATCTCCGAGTCCATCTGGGACTGGCTCAGCTGGGTCATGTGGGGGTGGGTGTAGCTGTGGTTGGCAACCCACATGCCTGCGTCGACCTGCGCCTTGACCAGGGACGGGTTGGCGGCGGCGTACTGACCCTGGTTGAACATCGTGGCCCGCAGCCCGTTCTGCGTGAGCGCGTTGAGCAGGCTTCTGGTGCTGGTCGAGGGGCCGTCGTCGAAGGTGAGGCCGACGTAGCCGTTGCAGGCGGCCGCGTGCGACTCGGGTGCGTTGACGGTCGAGGTCACGGTGCCTGCCACGGTCAGTGCGGCGACGGCCAGTCCCGGGACCAGGTACCGGGTGACCGACTGTCGTTTTCCGGTGCTCATGAGAGGAGTCCTCCTCGTGCGAGGGTCAGCCGGCGCTGCAGGAGACCGACGGCCAGGTCCAGTTGCCGTTGGTCTGGATCGTGGTGCCCCAGTTGTTGCCGTTGCCGTTGGACGTGGCGACGAGCGTCTGGCTGTCGGGGTAGGACGCGCTGACGTTCCAGGTCGCCGAGACCTTCGCCGGGGACGGCACCCGCATCGTGACGGTCCAGTTGCTGGAACCGCTCACCGAGACGTTGAGGTTGTAGCGGTCGCCGAACTTCTCGCCGGCCGACAGGGTCGCGTTGCAGCCACCGGGGGTGCCACCGCCGCCACCGCCACCGCCACCGCCACCGCCGGAGCCTTCGCTCACCGTGATGTTGGAGTTGCCGCTGCTCTGGTAGCCCTCGGTGGCCATGATCATGTAGTTGTGGTTGCCCAGGTTCATCCCCTTGCTCGCCCAGGCGTCGAAGTGGTTGCCGCTGGTGATGGTGCCGCCCGTGCGCTTGGACTGCCGGACGCTCCAGTACTGGTCGAAGGTCCTGGTGCCCTCGATGGAGGGGGCGTTGTACCGGGTCGTCTTGTAGATGTCGTACGTGCCGCCGTCGCTGGTGACGGTGCCCTTGTACTCGCCGGTGGGCCGGTAGGTGCCCCAGTTGTCGACGATGTAGTACTCGACGAGCGGGCCGGTGGTCCATCCGTAGAGCGTCAGGTACGCGTTCCCGGACGGGTTGAAGGAGCCGGAGTAGTTGACGGTCTTGCGCCCGCCGGTGCTCCAGCCCTTGCCCGCGACGAAGTTGCCGGTGTTGCTCCACTGAGTGCTGTAGTTGCCGCCGGAGCCCAGGTCCATGGAGACGGTTCCCTGGGCGTCGGTCCAGAACGAGTACCACCAGCCGTTGTTGGTGCCGGTCTGGTTCGTGGTCACGGCGGCGGTGGCCGTGGTGGCGGTCAGGAGCAACGCGGTGACGGCGGCCAGCGCGATGGTCCAGACACTTCTGACGCTGAGCAGCAGACGGCTGCGTCTGTGGCCCCTCGGGGGTGCGGACACGTTCATGTGGTGCGCCTCCTGTGACGGCTCGGTTGGGGAGGTCAATGCCGGACAGTGTTGGTCTGTGCGCGTCAACCGTCAACAGTTTCGGTCAATGTTTCGAAATCTTCGCTTGATCCAAAACGAGGCCGGCTACGGGTTTCCGCAGTTCACGAGAGGTACTGAACCGGTCAAATTCAGGGAACACATGGAATGAGCCGAGCAAGTGCCGAAGCCTGATATGGCGTTACCGAATGTTTCGATGGGCCACGGCGGACTCGACAGCGGGGTGGTCAGCCGCTCCCGGGGGACGTCGGGCGTCCTGTCGGGGGCGAGCCAAGGCCCTGTCTCCGAGACGGCGTTGTCCCGGGCCCGTGCTGAGGAGGGTCCGGTCGCACTGCGGCTCACGGCATCACGTTCCTCGCCGGGAGGATCCGCGACCCTGGACGGCGTTCACGCCGCGGAGGCGGTCCGCACCCTGCGCCGGGTCGAGGCGCTCACGGCGGAGACCCGCTGACCGCGGCTCACGTGGGTGTCGTCCAGCGGGGGGCCGTCTCCGCCCAGGCCGTGTCCCAGCGGGTCAGGTTGCGGCGGCGCAGCACGAGGCCGGTCAGGGCGTGGGCGGCGGCGCCGGTGAGGGCGACGCCCATGGCGGCGACGAGGGTCCAGCCCATGGTGCGGCTGCGGATCTCCTTGGAGGTGAGCGGCGGGTCCGTCGCCTCGCCGTCGGCGGTGATCCAGATGCGGACACTGTTGTCGGCGGTCAGCCCCGGCTCGACCTCCGCGCGGGTGGTGCGGATCCGGCCCTCGCGGGTGACGACGCGGACCTCGACCGGGTAGCGGGTCTGCTTCTCCTCGTCCGAGCCCGGCTCCGGGTGACGGGGGGCGTCCCGGGTGAGCGTCGCGTTCGTCTCGTACCGGGTCTGCGTCTGGTGGCGTGCGATGTCCTCGTAGTGGCCGCGGGCGGCGTCGCCGACGAGGACCGCGGCCACCGGTGCCACGGCCAGTACGGCGATCAGCACGCCGAGGCCGGTCCAGGCGTGGAACCGGTCGGATCGGCGGCGCAGGGGGTTGCGCCGCCACCGCCACAGCAGGGGGCGCCGGGGTGGGCCGGGGGGCGGCTGTGCCGGAGGTATTTCGCCCGCCACGTCGTCTCTCCTCTCGTGTGGAGCCGTCCGCTCGTGCGAAGCCGTCGGCTCGTGCGGAGCCGTCGGCAGCCGGGACCGGTCAGAGGGTTCCGCCGACAGAGGGGTGGTGGTGCGCCGAGGCAAGCAGCCCGGCGGCGCCCCGCACGGCGGCGGTGTGCGGGGACGGCACCGGCTGGACCGCGCAGCCGAGGCTGTCGGGCAGGTCGCGGGTGATGTCGGGGCGCAGCGCGCCGCCGCCGGCCAGCAGGACGCCCCGGCGCAGGGCGGTGCGGGTGAGCGAGGTACGGTCCTGCCGCAGCATCGCCGTCACCATCCCGGTCACCGCCTCGGTGACGAGCTCGGGTGCCGTGCCGTCGCGCAGGTCGCCGGTGCCCAGCGCGGTACGCCGGGCGTCGGTCACCGTGCCGTCCGCGAGCAGCACCACCTCGGTGAGGTGGGCGCCGATGTCCACGATCAGCAGAGGCCGGATGTGATCGGCTCCGGCGGCCAGCGCCACCGCCCGTGCGCCCGGCACGGTCAGTACGGCGCGCGGACGGAGAATCTCCACGGCCGTGCGGGCCGCGGTCCGGAAGGCGAGCCCGTCCAGGACGGGTGCCGTGACGACGACCAGCGGTCGGCCGATCCTGGGCATCCGGTGCCCGAGCAGCCGGTCCAGCATCCGGGCCGTGCCGGCGGTGTCCACGATGGTGCCGCGCTGGATGGGGTGGACGGCACCGGTGCCCGGGAAGGTCACGGTGGGGACGTCCAGGACCATGCCCCGCCCCGCGATCCACGCGCGGGTGCGGGCGCTGCCCAGGTCGAGAGCGATACCTGAGCAGCGCCGGCACAGCGGCCAGTGCCGGTGACGTACGGGTTTCGGCCGGGGGTGCCGGATCGCGGTCACCGGCCGGCCTCCCTCACCTGCTGGCAGCGCCCGCAGTAGCGGGCCTGGGGGACGATCAGCAGGCGGTGGCGTTCGACCGGGCGGCGGCACAGATGACAGGTGCCGTAGTCCCCGGAGTCCATCCGGGCGAGCGCCGCCTCGACATCGGCGAGCACCATGCGCGCGGAGGCGGCGAGTTTGACGCCGACCTCGATCTGGGCGGCGTCCGCCCGCCGCCGGCGGTCGTCGGCGCGGTTCGCCGAGGCGAACTGCCCCAGCTGCTCCTGCCGGAACAGTCGCTGCTCGTGCAGGCTTTCGCGCAGCGCGGCGAGGTCCTCGGGGGTGAGGACCGTGTCCGGCTCGTCGATGGTCTGGTGGGTCACCACTGCACCCCTTGGGCAGAGCGGGCGAGAAGGACGGGTCTCGAGGGGGTCAGGCGGCGCGGCTCTGGCAGGCGACGCAGTAGCGGGTGTGCGGGAGAATCTCCAGCCGCTCCGGCGGGACCGACTTCGAGCAGCCCAGGCAGGTGCCGTAGGTGCCTTCCTCGACGCGGGCGAATGCCTCGTCGATCTCCGTGAGGACGCGCTTGATGGCGTCCTTCTGGTTGGACATCAGGTGGTCACCGGGGTTCTGCCCGGTTTCGTCGAGGGCCTTGAGCTGTGCGAGCCGGGTTGTTCGGGCGTGTTCCAGCCGCTGACGGACCTCGTCCGCGGCCGGGTGGACGGTACGCGGTTCGGTGCGGGGCAGGTCGAGCGACACGGAGGGGCCTCCTCAAGACGTACGGGTGATGTCCTCACCATCGCCCGTTTCCGGTCTGGGGCCCATTGGGCGCGGTACCCATCTGTGACGGGTTCGAGGACCCACCCCGTGCGGCATGGGTCGGGCGGGCCGCCGGAAATGGGGCGCGGGCCCCATCGACCCGGGCAGCCGGTGCCGTGCACGCTGGCCGCTGTCAGCCGGGACAAGGGGGCCGCCGCCGCGGAAGACGGCGCGGTGACCGACAGTAGAGGCAGACGAGAAAGAGGAAGGCGTGACCTCCGTGTCCCTGTACTGGCGGATCTTCGGGCTCAACGCGGTGGTGCTGGGCGGTGCCACCGCACTGCTGCTGTGGGCCCCGGTGACCGTGTCCGTTCCGGTGCTGCTGACCGAGGCGGTGATCCTGGTGGGCGGGCTCGGCGTCATGCTCGTCGCCAACGCCGCCCTGCTGCGCATCGGGCTGGCCCCGCTCGACCGGGTGACCCGGCTGATGACCACCGTCGACCTGCTGCGTCCCGGTCAGCGGCTGCCCGTGAGCGGTGGCGGCGGCGAGGTGGCCGAGCTGGTCAGCGCGTTCAACGCGATGCTGGAGCGGCTCGAGGGGGAACGCGTCGCGAGCAGTGCCCGCGCCATTCTGGCCCAGGAGGGCGAGCGTCGCCGTATCGCCCAGGAGTTGCACGACGAGGTCGGCCAGAGCATGACCGCCGTGCTGCTGGCCCTGAAGCGGGCCTCGGACGAGGCGTCCGAGCCGCTGCGTGGTGAGCTCCAGCAGGCGCAGGAGATCACCCGGGGGAGCCTCGACGAGGTCCGCCGGCTGGTGCGCCGACTGCGTCCGGGCGTACTGGACGATCTCGGCCTGGTCAGTGCGGTGACCTCACTGGCCACCGAGTTCGCCACGCACACCGGGCTGCGCGTGCGGCGCCGCTTCGACTCCGATCTGCCCGCGCTCGACCACGAGACGGAGCTGGTGATCTACCGTGTGGCGCAGGAAAGTCTGACCAACGCCGCCCGGCATGCCGAGGCGCGGAGCGTGGAGGTGAGCCTGCGCGGTGCGGACGGACGCGTCATTCTCGAGGTGAGCGACGACGGACGCGGTATCGGTGCGGCGCGGGAGGGCGCCGGTCTTCGTGGGATGCGGGAACGGGCGCTGCTGATCGGGGCCATGCTGGACATCACGAGCCCGGACGAGACCTCCGCGATCCCCGCGACAGGAATCGGGACACGTGTCCGGCTCACCGTGCCCGCCGTCAGGAAGCAGTCATGACCCCACAGGAAACTCCCGCCGGCCACCAGACGCAGCCGCCGATCCGGATTCTGCTCGCCGACGACCACGCGCTGGTGCGGCGCGGCGTCCGGCTCATCCTCGACCGGGAGCCGGATCTGGAGGTGGTGGCCGAGGCCGGTGACGGTGCGGAGGCGATCGCCATGGCCCGTACCCACGATGTGGACCTGGCGGTCCTGGACATCGCCATGCCGCGGCTGACCGGTCTGCAGGCCGCGCGCGAGCTGACCGCGCTGAAGCCGGGTCTGCGTATCCTGATGCTGACGATGCACGACAACGAGCAGTACCTGTTCCAGGCGCTGAAGGCGGGCGCCGGCGGTTATGTGCTGAAGTCCGTCGCCGACCGCGATCTGGTCGCCGCCTGCCGAGCCGCGATGCGGGACGAGCCGTTCCTGTACCCGGGCGCGGTGACCGCGCTGATCCGCAACTACCTCGACCGGGTACGGCACGGGGAGGAGGCGCCCGAGCAGTTGCTGACTCCCCGTGAGGAGGAGGTGCTGAAGCTCGTCGCCGAGGGCCACTCGTCGAAGGAGATCGCCGAGCTGCTGTTCATCAGCGTCAAAACGGTGCAGCGGCACCGCGAGAACCTGCTGCACAAGCTGGGGCTGCGGGACCGCCTCGAACTGACCCGTTACGCCATTCGCGCCGGGCTCGTCGAGCCTTGACCGCCGACCCGCGGGGCTCCTTCCCCCGCCTTCCGCTCCGTGCGGCCGCGGCGGCCTTCGCCGCGTTCGCGGCCGTGCTGCTGGCCCTGGGGGTCACCGGCGGTGCCGAGTTCGTTCCCCGCGCCGGGTCCCCCGCGTCCTTCCCCCCGGCGCCCCCCGCTCCCTCGTCGCACTCCGCCGACACCCGTCCGTACAGTGACGACGCCTACGTCGGTGTCCGCTCGCTGCTCACCCGGCTGGAGCGGTACGCCGGTGAGCGGACGGTGTCCACCGGGCATCTGCTCTTCACCGCGGCGCACACACCGCTGATGCCACCCCGACCGGCGCGGCCCGCGCCGGCGGCCGGGCATGCGCCGCCCGCCGCCGCGCACGTGCCGTCGGACCTGGGGCGGGCGCCGCCCGCGGCCTCCAGCATCTGAGATTCCCTCTTCCTCACTTTTTGCGTGCCTGCTGGAGGCATCTGTGAAACGTCCCGCCCGCTTCAGGGCGTTGTTCGCGCTCATCGTGATCGCCGCATCCGTGTTCATCGCCGTCACCGTTCCGGTCCGTCTGGGTCTGGATCTGCGGGGCGGCACCCAGATCGTGCTGGAGACCCGTGACTCCGAGACCGTGAAGGCCGACGGGGAGGCCACCGAGCGCACCCTGGAGGTGCTGCGCGGCCGTGTCGACGCGCTCGGGGTGGCCGAACCGAGCATCGTCCGCTCCGGTGAGAACCGGATCATCGTGGAGCTGCCGGGTCTGCAGGACCCGCGGCAGGCCGCCGACGTCCTGGGCCGTACCGCGCAGCTCTCCGTCCACCCGGTACTCGGCACCGCCACCGCGGCGGACAAACCGAAGGAGAAGGGCGAGGAGGTACTGTCCGACGAGTCCGGCGAGCGGCTGCGGCTGGGTCCCGCGGCTCTCAGCGGCCAGGACGTGGAGGATGCCAAGGCCCAGTTCGACCAGCAGACCGGCGCGGGCTGGCACGTCACCGTGGACTTCAAGGACGACAAGGGCTGGGCCCGGCTCACCGGTGAGGCCGCCTGCCACCCGGCGGGTGACCCGCAGCGCCGGGTCGCGATCGTCCTGGACGACAAGATCATCTCTTCGCCCCAGGTCGACCCGTCCGTCTCCTGCGACGTCGGCATCACCGGCGGATCGACCCAGATCACCGGTTCCTTCACCAGCGACGAGGCCAAGGAACTGGCCCTGCTGGTCAAGGGCGGCGCCCTGCCGGTGCCGGTCGAGACGGTCGAACAGCGGACCGTCGGCCCGACGCTGGGTGCCGAGGCCATCGAGGCGAGCGCCTGGGCGGCCGTCGTCGGCACGGCCCTGACCGCGCTCTTCATCATCGTCGTCTACCGGCTGATGGGTGTCCTGGCCACGCTGGCCCTGCTCTGCTACGGCCTGATCTCCTACGCCGCTCTGGCGGGCCTCGGCGCGACGCTGACCCTGCCCGGTCTGGCCGGTTTCGTGCTGGCCATCGGTATGGCGGTGGACGCCAATGTGCTGGTCTTCGAACGGGCCCGGGAGGAGTACGGCAAGCGCAACCGGCCGAGCAGCCGCTCGGCCCTGACCGCCGGTTTCAAGGGCGCGTTCAGCGCCATCGCGGACTCCAACATCACCACGCTGATCGCGGCGGCGCTGCTGTTCCTGCTCGCCTCCGGTCCGGTGAAGGGCTTCGGTGTCACGCTGGGCATCGGTGTCCTCGCCTCCATGATCAGCGCCCTGGTGATCACCCGGGTGCTGGCCGAGTTCGCCGTGGCCCGCCCCTGGGTGCACCGCCGGCCGGCGTTCACCGGTCTGGCCTCCATCGGCCGGGTCCGTACCTACCTCACCCGCCGTAACCCGCAGCTGATGCGGCGTCCGCGCCGCTGGCTGGCGGTGTCCGCCGTCGTGCTGGCCGTCGCCGGCGCGGGCATCGTGGTGCGCGGGCTGAACTTCGGTGTGGAGTTCACCGGCGGCCGGCTGATCGAGTACTCGACCAGCACGGCCGTCGACCCGGAACGGGCCCGGGAGGCCGTGGCCGACGCCGGATTCCCGCAGGCGGTCGTGCAGTCGTCCGGGGACAACAAGCTGACGGTGCGCACCGAGGAGCTGACCAACGCGGAGGCGGTCAAGGTCGCCGACGCCATCGGTGAGGTCGGCGGCGGGGCGGAGAAGGTCCGCGACGAGCTGATCGGCCCGAGCCTCGGCGACGAGCTGCGGCGCAACGCGCTGATCGCGCTCGGTCTGGCACTCGGCGCCCAGCTGCTGTACCTGGCCTTCCGGTTCCGCTGGATCTTCGGTGCGGGGGCGGTGGCCGCCGTGGCGCACGACGTGGTGATCCTCGTCGGCATCTTCGCCTGGCTGGGCAAGCCGATCGACGGGGTGTTCCTGGCCGCGCTGCTCACCGTGATCGGTTACTCGGTGAACGACTCCGTGGTGGTCTTCGACCGGATCCGCGAGCTGTGGCGCAAGGACAGCAAGGCGCCGTTGGCCGACGTCACCAATCTGGCGATCCTGCAGACGGTGCCCCGGACCGTCAACACCGGTATCGGTGTGATCTTCATCCTGGCCGCGCTGGTGCTGCTCGGCGGAGACTCGCTCACCGACTTCGCGCTCGCCCTGCTGATCGGCATGCTCGTGGGCACGTACTCGTCGGTGCTGACCGCCTCGCCGCTCGCCATCGAGTTCGACACGCTCGCCGGTGACGGCAGGGGCGGCCGGAAGCGGGGCCGCGGTCGTGGCCGTGGCGCTTCCGGCCGGGCGAAGTCCGGCGCCGGGAAGGAGGCGGGCCGGGCCAGGGCCACGCATACCGGGGAGTGACGACCGAAGCGGGGGGGGGGGGGGGGGGGGGGGGGGGGGGGGGGGGGGGGGGGGGGGGGGGGGGGGGGGGGGTGCGTGGTAGAGCGGGCAGGACGGATGGCGCGGGAATTTGTGGTGGGTGCGG